>JBJMUK010000153.1:0-7027 GCA_045811225.1 Sphingomicrobium sp.
CTGCCGCCAAGCGCTCTGCCATCTCGTGCGAAAGGCCGGGGATGCTCGAGAAATCCAGGGTAGGCGGAAAGTGAACGAGTGAATCCCGCCGCACAGCTTCCCATTCTCGGGCCTGGCGCTCGACGTACGGCGCATAGACCGCGTCGGCTCGCGCCTCTGTCGTCT
This sequence comes from Sphingomicrobium sp., assembly GCA_045811225.1. GTDB lineage: Bacteria > Pseudomonadota > Alphaproteobacteria > Sphingomonadales > Sphingomonadaceae > Sphingomicrobium. Next base: position 166 of record JBJMUK010000153.1, read on the forward strand.
CGTGCCAAGCGGGCTTCCCCTTGCTCTCCAGGTGAACCTGGATCGCGGTTGACCTTCCGGGAGAAACGCACTCCGCCTCCAGAGCGGACGCTCCGAGCCGACTCACCGCATTGTCCGCCCGCAGTGCCAGGCGATATTCGGCCCGGGCGGTCATCATGCGGTAAGGCTCGGTGACTCCTTGCACGGTGAGATCGTCCACCATTACCCCGATGTAGGATGTGCGACGATCGAAGCGTACGTCTGCGCGGTCGAGGACTGCGGCAGCTGCGTTCAAACCTGCTACGAGCCCTTGGGCGGCCGCCTCCTCATATCCCGTCGTTCCATTGATTTGTCCGGCGAGGAAAAGGCCGTCGATGTCCTTCGACTGAAGCGTGGCCCTAAGGCGTCGAGGGTCGATGAACTCATATTCCACAGCGTAGCCTGGGCGAGCGATCTCGGCCCGCTCCAGGCCCCGGACGCTCCGTACGAACTCAAGCTGGACGTCTGCTGGGAGCGACGTCGAGATGCCATTTGGATAGACAAGATGATCAGACAGGCTCTCGGGCTCGAGGAAGATTTGGTGCCCTTCCCTGTCGCCGAAGCGCTTCACCTTATCTTCGATTGAAGGGCAGTAGCGTGGCCCTCTCCCCTCGATCATGCCGGAATAAAGCGGAGACCGTGAAAAGGCAGCCCGAATAAGATCGTGCGTTTGACTGTTTGTCCGTGTCACGGCGCATCGGACCTGCGGAAGATGTACTTGGTCGTCCACCGCCGACATCGTCCATTCCTCGGTGTCGCTTGGCTGCTCCTCAAGAACCGCCCAGTTCACGGTGCGACCATCCAGCCTTGGAGGGGTGCCGGTCTTCAATCTCGACTGCGCGAGCCCGAGCTCACGCACCTGATCGGCGAGCGGTACCGATCTCTGCTCTCCGATCCGTCCGCCCTCGACGACATTCTCCCCCACAAAGATGCGCGCATCGAGAAACGTGCCCGTGGCGATGACCACGGCTCGACAGCGAACATCCTGGCCGCCTACTCGGACGCCCTCTACCCTGCCCTGGCCTACAATAAGCCGCTCAGCTTCACCGATGATCACCGCGACATCATGCTCCGCAAGGAGCCTATTTACGGCCTCTCGATAATGACGTCGATCTGCCTGCACGCGAGGCCCCCAGACCGCCGGCCCCTTGCTTCTGTTGAGCATGCGGCGGTGGATCGCTGATCGGTCTGCGGCGCGAGCCATTAGACCGTCGAAAACGTCGAGCTCCCGTACAAGATGCCCCTTCCCGACCCCGCCGATGGACGGATTGCAGGACATCTGTCCGATATCTGCGGCACGAAAGCTAATCAGCCCCACCCGCGCACCGCGCCGCGCGGCACCAGCAGCCGCTTCGCAGCCCGCATGGCCCGCGCCTATGACCAGAATATCGAACATGGGCGGCGCTTAATGCATTCCTTCGCCGCCGGAAATCTATTGTTTCACGTGGAACATCACTTGCCGAGGCAAAACCGGCCGAAAAGGTTGTCCAGCATGTCCTCGATCCCCGCGCGACCGGTGATATGGTCGAACGCGCAACGAGCCGAGCGCAACTCCTCCGCCTGAACGACAACATCTGCCGCGCCGGCCACTCGCCGGAGCGCACCTTCAGCTGCCTCAAGCGCATTGGCCTGGCGCCGATTGAGAGCCACCTCCCCTTCGTGAGGAAGAAGATGTCCGACCTCCTCCGCTATCCGGGCAAGCAGTTCCGCTACACCTTCCCCGGTAGCACCGGAAACGGCCAGCGACCCACTCGGTGCCGGCCCGCGTCCACGCATGTCTGAGCGGGAATGAACCATGACTCTCGTAGGGTGTTCGGGCGCATCTGACGGGTGACCAAGCCACAGAAGTACGTCGGCGCCTCTTGCAGCCGCTTCTGCGCGCTCGACACCCAATCGCTCTACCGAGTCTGGCGTTTCCCTCATCCCCGCGGTGTCCACCAATACGACCGGAACCCCGCCCAATGAAATCGGGACTTCGATGCGGTCCCTGGTTGTGCCCGGCAGTTCGGTGACGATGGCCTTCTCGGCGCCCACCATCGCGTTGATAAGGCTCGACTTCCCACTGTTCGGGGGCCCGGCAAGAACGACCTTGGCGCCATCCCGCAGCGGTTCGATCCGCGGCCGGGCCAGCCAGGAGCTTAGCTCCTGCGCTAGGCGGATCGCACCGTCTGACAGGCCGTGATCGGTGCCGGTGTCGTCTTCCTCGTCATAATCGATTGCCGCTTCCGCACGGGCCGACAACCGTAGCGCTTCGTTCTGCCATATGGCAATTTGGCTTCGCAGTCCGCCCCCCGCCAGTGCGAGAGCGGCCCGCCGCTGGCTCTCGGTTTCTGCCTCGAGGAGATCAGCCAGTCCCTCTGCCTCCGTGAGATCGATTCGCCCGTTTTCAAACGCGCGGCGCGTGAACTCACCGGGAAGTGCGAGCCTTACGCCGTTTCTACCGGTTAGCTCGTTGAGCACCGCGTCAACGACCGCTCGCCCGCCGTGGCAATGAAATTCGACGACGTCCTCACCAGTGGAACTTGCCGGCGCGGAAAAACGGAGCACTAGCGCCTCATCGATAAGCTCCCCGGCATCAGAGCGGAGCCTTCACCGCGAGGCCGATCTATCAGGCGGCAGCTCTCCGGCGAGCTCACGGGCCGCGGAGTGCGCGAGCGGTCCCGAAATGCGTATGATGGCGATGGCGGCAGGCGGCCGGCCGCTCGCTAGGGCTACGATGGTATCTTGGGCCTGCATGCCCTCAGGCAATCAATGGTGCCACATGGGGCGACACGTCGTGCCATCCCTCCCAGATCATCTTCCCGGCAACCCAAACGATCACGACCAGGCCCACGTAAGCAATCCAGCGATAGCGGCCAATGTACCTAGCGATCAGATTGGCCGCGACGCCCATCAGGATCACAGACAAGATCAGACCGAAAACGAGGATCCACGGGTGATCCTTCGCCGCTCCAGCGACGGCGAGCACATTGTCCAGGCTCATGCTGACATCCGCAATCGCGACGCCCCAGGCTGCGCTCGCGAAGCTTCGCGCCGGCTTGAGACCGGAATGCTCATCGCCGGTCACTTCCTCAGACCCCGGGCTCATGTCCCCATGCCGGAGCTCGCGCCACATCTTCCACGCGACCCACAGCAACAAGAGTCCACCGGCGAGGATTAGGCCAACAATTTGAAGTAGTTGGGTAACCAGCAGGGCGAAGGCGATCCGCAGCACAAGTGCCGCCAAGACGCCAATCATGATGACCTTCTTACGCTGGTCCGCAGGTAGACCGGCGGCCAGGGCGCCGACAACGATCGCATTGTCGCCGGCGAGCACAATGTCGATGACCATGATTTCGAAGAAGGCGGTGATCGCCTCGGGCGTCAGCATTGCGGCAAGGTTCATATCAACGCCCTAGCCGAGGCCGAGAGCGCTCCTCAAGCCCAAGACGTGCTCGCCACCGACCCAGCCCTCGTAGATCATGCTCACGGCGACATAGAGGATCACCGCCAACCCGATGTAATTAATCCAGTGATGCTTCTGGATCAGGCGTGCGACGTAGTTCGCTGCGAAGCCCATGAAGAGCACCGAGAAGGTCAGCCCAATGAACAAAATGGCCGGGTTCTCGCGGGCGATCGACGCAACCAACAGTACGTTGTCGAGGCTCATGGACAGATCGGCGATGGTAATTTGAATGGCGGCTTGCAGCAGTGTCTTGCTGCGTGGAGGCCCCTCCACCTCCGCAGTGTCCGGGTCGTCGCAGATCAGCTGGTCCGCCGGATGAAGCTCCCGGAACATGTTATAGGCCACCCACAGCAGGAGCAGCCCGCCCGCGAAAATCAGGCCCGTGATCTTGAGCAATTGGGTTGCAAGCAGCGCAAAGCCGATCAGGAAGACCAGTGCCATTCCGACGCCGAAAAGAAGAACCTTCTTGCGGTCTTTCTCAGGCAGCCCTGATGCAAGCGAGCCCATGATCACGACATTATCGCCGGCCATGGTCAGGTCGCCGATGACGATTTGTCCCAACTGGGCCAGGCCCGACGGCGTCAACACACTGGAGAAGTTCAGCACTGCAGCCATCAGACGATCGAGTCCCCGAAATATTCCACCGACGGCATTGGCTGGTAGAAATGATGCAGCAGCTCGCGCCACCGTTGGTAGCGGTCCGACTTCCGGAAACCATCGCGATGGGCCGCTACGTCGCTCCAAACCACGCGGAGGAGATATCGATCCTTCGCTTCCGCTGCCGGGCGAACTTCGATGGACTGAAAGCCGGGCGACGCCGCAATAAGCACCCTTGCCTCGCGCATCGCAGCTTCGAATGCGGCGGACTGGCCCGGCCTGACCTCAAGCAAGGCATGCTCGACAATCATGCCGGACCGGCCCCGTTACTGGTTCATCGACGCGAAGAAGTCCTCGTTGGACTTTGCATCCTTCATCTTGTCGAGCAGGAACTGCATCGCGTCGATCGTTCCCATCTGCATGAGGATCCGGCGGAGAACCCACATCTTGGTGAGGATCGCCTGGTCGACCAAGAGCTCTTCCTTGCGGGTCCCGGACTTGCCGACATCGAGTGACGGGAAGATGCGCTTATCCGACACCTTTCGGTCGAGGACGATTTCCGAGTTGCCGGTACCCTTGAACTCTTCGAAAATGACTTCGTCCATCTTCGAACCCGTGTCGATCAGCGCCGTCGCGATAATCGAGAGCGAGCCGCCTTCCTCGATGTTCCGTGCAGCACCGAAGAAGCGCTTCGGCCGCTGCAGCGCGTTCGCGTCGACACCGCCGGTAAGGACCTTGCCGGAGCTCGGAACCACAGTGTTGTAAGCACGGCCGAGGCGCGTGATCGAATCGAGCAGGATCACGACATCCTTTTTATGCTCGACGAGGCGCTTGGCCTTCTCAATCACCATTTCGGCGACCTGGACGTGGCGCGACGCCGGCTCATCGAAGGTTGAGGAGATCACCTCGCCGTTGACCGAGCGCTGCATGTCGGTGACTTCTTCAGGACGCTCGTCGATCAGCAGGACGATCAGGAAAACTTCCGGATGATTGTCCGTAATTGCCTTGGCGATGTTCTGCAGAAGGACCGTCTTACCGGTGCGCGGTGGCGCGACAATCAGGGAGCGCTGCCCCTTCCCCTGTGGTGAAACGATGTCGATCACCCGTGCCGACTTGTCCTTGACGGTTGGATCGAGCGTGTCGAGCCGCAGCTTGGAGTCAGGATACAGCGGGGTCAGGTTATCGAAATTGACACGGTGACGGACAGCTTCGGGATCATCGAAATTGATTTGAGTGACGCGGGTCAGGGCGAAGTAACGCTCGCCCTCCTTCGGTCCTCGGATTTCGCCTTCGACAGTGTCACCGGTGCGTAGGCCAAATCGCCGCACCAGGCTCGGGGTGACGTAGATGTCATCCGGACCAGCCAGGTAATTTGCTTCGGGCGAACGCAAGAAGCCAAACCCGTCGTTGAGCACTTCGATCGTCCCCATGCCCATGATCTCGGCGCCGTTTTCGGCGCGAACCTTGAGGATCGAGAACATCAGATCCTGCTTGCGCAGGGTCGACGCACCCTCGATGCCCATCTCTTCGGCCATTGCCACGAGTTCGGCGGGGGTTTTCAGCTTGAGGTCTTTAAGGTGCATGGAGGTCTTTTCTTGGGAATGATTGCTTGAGTGACGCGAGAAGTGGCCAATCCGCGGCAGGACGCCGCAAGCATTTCGATACGGTCATGGCGATGATGGAAACAGGCCAGTGAGCCGTCTGGTGCCGCGTTATGGTCCCGTCGGGCTGGTGTCAATCGGCTGCACGAGGTTGTGCGTTGACCCGGTTAAAAGGGGCGGACGATCACCAGCACAACGATAAGGGCGGCTGCAATACCCGGCAGTTCGTTCATGATCCTGAGGGTGCGGTTGTCGAGCGGTCGTTTTCCGCTGGCGAGCCGCTTCCCATAGACTCCAAGCCAGCCTTGATAGGCCGTGAGCCCAATGACCAGCACGAGCTTGGCCGTGAACCAGCCTTGGCCGAAGGCATTCAGGTGGAACGCCAACAGCAACCCCAAGATCCAGACTGCGAGCATTGCCGGCGTCAGGATGATGGTGCGCGTCCGGTCTTCGCGTTCAATCCAGGCACGATCCTCGGCCGACCCAGGCGTCGTGGCGTAATGATAGACGTAGAAGCGGGGAAGCAGAAACAGACCGGCCATCCAGAAGATGACGAACGTAATGTGGGCAGCCTTCACCCAGAGATACGCCGCGCCGAGAAATCCGGTGAGCCCCAGCGCAGTCATTTCCCCGCCTTCAGTAGCGCCATCAACTCGTCCACGTGAGCGATGGGCGTTTCCTTGATAATGCCATGCCCGAGATTGAAGATGTGGGGTCGATCGGCAAACGCGTCAAGAATGCGTCTGACGGAGCGTCCAAGCGCCTCTCCACCGGTAAGCAATGCGAGCGGATCCAGATTCCCCTGCACCGGAAGACCGGCGGGGAGCGCCGCGTTGGCCCAAACCGGATCAACCGTCTCATCCAGCCCGATCGCGTCCACGAGCGTCTGGTTGGCGTAGGCCGCCAGCTTTCCGCCTGCCCCCTTCGGAAAACCAATGATCGGAGTTTCGGGATGCTGCGCCTTCACGGCTGCAACAATCCGCGCCGTGGGCGCGATCACCCACTGCTGAAACTCGGCTGGGGCCAGGCTTCCTGCCCAGCTGTCGAACAACTGCACACAATCCGCACCGGCAGCGATTTGGCCGGAGAGATATTCGATTGTGACGGCCTCGATCCGGTCAATAATCGACTGAAACTTCAAAGGATCATTGTAAGCGAGGCTCCGCGCTTCTGCCTGTTCGCGGCTACCCTGACCTGCAAT
>JBJMUK010000154.1:0-3639 GCA_045811225.1 Sphingomicrobium sp.
TGGTTCCTCGACAAATACGGCCCCAACAATGCGATCGTCAGCCTGTCCGGCGACATCACGCTGGATGAGGCCAAGGTGCTGATGGAGAAATATTTCGGCGCCATTCGCCCCGGCACGGTCAACAATCCGGCGCAAGCGGACGTGCCGACACTGGCGGCGGCGAAGTCGCTGGTGATGAAGGATCGCGTTCCCGCAGTCGAGATCCAGCGGCACTGGGCGGTCCCGGGCCTGCAGTCCGAGCAGCTGGCGGCGCTCGATCTCGGCGCGTCGGTGCTTGGCGGACTGTCGAGCTCCCGGCTCGACCGGATCCTGGTGCGCGAAGAGAAGCTTGCGGTGTCGGTGTCGGCCAACATGCAGCCGTTCCATCGCGTCGGGTTCATGGAGATCGACGCGGTGACGAAGCCGGGCGTCGACCCCGCAGTGCTCGAAAGGCGGCTTGACGAGATCGTCGCGCAATACCTGGCGCAAGGGCCGACGCAGGACGAGCTGAACCGCGCCGCTACGCAGATGGTGGCGGCGCGCATCCGCGGGCTGGAGCGGGTGGCTGCGCAGAACAAGGAGCTGGCCGAAGGACTGCTCTACAAGGGCGACAGCAATTTCTACCGCGCCCTGCTGCAAAGCTATGCGTCCGTGAGTCCGGAGCAGGTACGGACCGCGATGCAGCAATGGCTCGGGCGACCGGTGGTCGCGGTGCGGATCGAGCCGGGCGACCGCCCGGCCTATGTCGAAAGCAAGGCGAAGCCCGGGAAGAAGGGCGCGGACATCAAGGTCGCCTCCGTGAAGCGGCAGGTGCCCCCGGCGGGGGCGTCGGTGCCGCTCGATTTCCCCGATGTGGCGCACACTACGCTTTCCAACGGCATGAAGCTTTCCTACGCCCATCGTGATGCCGCTCCGCTGACGCAGGTCGCGCTAAGTTTCGATGCCGGCTACGCCGCTGACGCACCGGGATCGCGCGGGTTGCAGAACATGGTCATGAGCCTGCTAGACGAAGGCACGGAAACGCGGACGTCGCAGCAAATCGCTGAAGAGCAGGAGCGCCTTGGCGCGAATCTGACCGCAACCGGAAGTGCCGACCGCAGTACGGTCGCGCTGTCCGCACTGAGCGCCAATCTTGCACCAAGCCTGGCACTGATGTCCGACGTGGTTCGCAATCCTGCTTTCAACGAAGCGGAGGTCGAACGCGTCCGCACGCAGCTCGTGACCCAGGTTCAACAGGCCCTGACGAGCCCGAACAGCATGGGCCAGCGCGAATATATGCGCCGCATCTTCGGCGAAACGCATCCATACGGCACCACGGCGCTTGGCGACGAAGCTGCGCTGAAGCGGCTCTCCCGGAGTGACCTGCTGTCCTTCAAGGCCAGCTGGTTGCGGCCGGACCGGGCAGAATTCTTCGTTGTGTCCGACCGGCCTCTTGAGGAGGTGAAGACTCAGCTGGAGGCGGCGTTTGGCACTTGGCAATCGCCCTCCGCGCCAGCCGGAACCAAGACGTTCAGCGCACTACCCGCGCAGCCGTCGGCGCCGCGTATCGTTCTGATCGACCGGCCCGGGTCACCGCAATCCGTGATCTACGGCGGTGAAATGACGCCCATCGATCCCCGTTCGGACCTGGTGCCGACGCTGGCCGGAAGCGACGTGCTTGGAAGCGGCACCTTCTCCCGCATCAACCTGGACCTGCGCGAAGGCAAGGGCTGGGCCTATTCGCCGTACAGCACGGCCGTCATGCGCGCGAACGCGGTGCCATACCTGATCCAGGCCAACGTCCAGCAGGACCGGACCGGCGATTCCGTCGCAGCGCTGATGGGCTTGGTGAAGGACTTGCTTGGTAGCAAGCGAGTCACTCCGAACGAGCTCAACCTATCGGTAGCAAGCGCCACGGGCGAGTTGCCGGGGCAATTCGAGACCAGCGACGCAGTCCTGGCCGCCATGCAGACGAACGCCCTCTATGGCCGGCCGGACAATTATTACGAACTGCTGGCGGACAAGTACCGCGGGCTGACGACCGCACAGGTCGACCAGGCCCTCGCGTCCATGCTCAACCCGAACGCGCTGCTATTCGTGGTCGTCGGTGACGCTGCGATGGTCCGGCCGCAGCTCGATAAGCTTGGCATTCCGGTGGAGGTCAGCGCGGCACACTAAGGCCGCGCTGCCCCCTCGGCCGGTTATCGCAGGGAGGCCATCTGCGATCCGCTCGACTGATCGAGATAGGTGATCACGATCGGTACCGGTTTCGGAAGCGCCACATTCTCTTCCGGTGTGCTGGCAACCTGGGCGGGATCCCGGCCGAGCAGCCAGCGGGCCAGGCGGGGAGCATCTTCCAGCCGTACGCAGCCGTGGCTGAGCTGCCGCTGGCCCGCTTCGAACAATTCTTTGCGGGGCGTGTCGTGCAGGTAAATGCCCTGCGCGTTGCCAAAGCCGAACTTCATGCGGCCCATCGAGTTGGTCGGGCCAGGGCGCTGCCGGATGAAGACTTTCTCGCGACCCGCAGCCACGGCCTTCCAGTCCACGGACGTAGCCGGAATGACTTCGGCGTCGTAGCTGAAGCCGGTGACGACCTCATATCCGCGACCATTGAAGTACTTCATGCCCTCGGCGAGCACGCGCGGCGCGATTGCACTGCGCGCTAGTTCGGGTGGAACGTACCAGTAAGGGTTGAGCGTCGCATAATAGAGCGTGCTCTGCAGGGTGGGCGTAGCATTGTCGGATTTGCCGACGATGACCCGCATGGAATCCACCACCTGTCCATCCTCAACCATGTAGAGGTGAGCGGAAGCGGCGTCGACCACCACGGAACGCCCCCGGACTGCATCGATATTGGAGGGAGAGGCCTGACTGCTGGGGATAGCGAGCCCGGTAGCGACAGCGCTTGGCGTCTCTGCAAATGCAGCAGGCGCAAGCGCGAGGAGTAGCGCGGAGCAAGCGCTCCGCACAGCGAGGTTCTTCACGGCAATTCTCTTCAAAAATCTATAGTTGCCGGGAAAACGCTCTGCGGACTTTCAGGTTCAATTATTAATATGGGTTATTCTTTTGCCCATAATGAACACAAGCTGCCCTGAGGAACGGAGGGCGCCTCGGGCAGAACCCGCACCCTATTCGAAATCGACGATCCGCAACGGTCGCGGGCGACCAAACTCGTCCACGATCACGCGTATCCTCCGATGCCCTGCCGCGGCCCACTGGCCCTCCGAAATAATGCCGGGACGTAGAATGCGGATGGTCGCTCGGGCCGCCACTTTCGCAGGTGGTAGCGGGGCGGGAATTGCGGCGGCAGCAAGGACGAGGAGGAACATCCCCTCGTGATCCGCAGGGTTGGTTGATGGGAGGCTGCACATCGCTCCGCAATGGACAGGCCTCTACGTGTTTGGGACCAATTCGATCGAAAACGGCTTAATCGCCGAGGCGGGTCACGTGCCCCATCTTTCGACCAGGCCGTGAGGCGCCCTTGCCGTACAGGTGCAGGCTCGCGCCGGGCTGTTCAAGCAATTCCAGCCAGCCATCCGCATCATCGCCGATCAGGTTCTCCATGGTCACGGAGCGTGCGGCGAGCTGCGGAGAGCCGAGCGGAAGGCTGCAAATGGCTCGGATATGCTGTTCGAACTGCGATGTCAGGGCGCCTTCGATCGTCCAGTGGCCGCTGTTGTG
>JBJMUK010000155.1:0-10551 GCA_045811225.1 Sphingomicrobium sp.
GGCTCCGGCGGCGGCGGGGGCGGCGGAGGCGGCGGCACCGGGCAGGCGTCGGTCGCGAGGATCACCGAACCGTCCGGGCACGTCTGCGTTGCTGGAGGCGGCGGCGGAGGCGGCGGCGGCGGAGGTGGTGGCGGCGGCGGCGGCGGAGCTGCGCCGAAGTTGTAATTGAGGCTTGCCAGCAAGCTCCACCCCTTCAGCTTCGCCTCGAGATCGGTGCCGACGACCGCAGTGGTGGTCCGAGTGAAGGTGGTACCTGGCGGCGGTCCGACGAGGATGAGGTTCGAGTTTCCGCCGAACGAGTACACATCTCGATCACTTTTGACGTCGCCCATCACAAAGTACCGGGCCTTGAGGCCGAGGTCGATATTGCTGCTGACGGGGAAATAGACCCCGGCCAGACCCTGCCAGGCGAAACCGCCCTTGCTTTCATCGAAAGCATGCACGTTGGCGTAGCCAAGGCCGCCTCCGATGTATCCGCCGACGCCGTCGTTGCCTCCGAAGTCGAGCAGGCCGTTGACCATCAGTGACCAGGCGTGGACCTTGTCATCGAAATCGAAGTCATCGGACGTGACCCCAGGCAGAACCAACGGATTTACGACGGGCCGATTGGTCCCGATGTTGATCTCATCCAGGAACTCTTGGCTGGCGCCATCGAAATCGATCTTGGCGCTCTTGTAGCCAAGCTCCCCCTCGAGGCGGAACATGCCGAAGTCGTAGCCACCCACGAAATCCGCATCCCAGCCAGTCTTCGCGTTGAATCCGAAGGCGTTACCGAACGACCGGTCGCTTGGACCCGGAGGTACTCCTGCTACGGGCGGAACATCGGTCGTCGTGAAGTCGATAAAAACCGAACCATCACTGGGATCTTTCGGGAACAAGACACCAAGGTCGATGCCGACGTAACCTTGGCCGTCCCGGGCTGCTGCAGGCGTAGCGACTGCAAGTACTGCAGCCGCGGCGAGAAGATAGTGTCGCGTTCTCATGCGGAACCCCCTTGTTTGGACAACGGACAGTTGCCGTTCAGGGAACTGATACGTGTTCTTAACTTCGAGCAATGAGGGTTAATGCCGATAAGCGCGTGACCGAATGGCAACGAACATGTTTAAAGTCCGAACCTCCCGATGAGGGCGATCATGGGATCTCATAAGCGCGACAGGGCTCGATCTTATTTATATGTTTCTACTTGCCTGCGTCTCTGAGTGGAAAGCGGACACGTGCTTAAGCACTTAGGGCCCAACGTTCAGATCCTCGTGACCTGTGCCGGCTTCATCCCCGCTGATGTCCGGCAGGGCGCCGGCCTCCATGCCGAAGAGCGTTCGGTAGAGAAGGCCGCCAATTGAGCCGCCGATCAAAGGTGCGATCCAGAACAACCAGAGTTGCTGGAGCGCCAGACCACCGACGAGCAGTGCGGGCCCAGTGCTGCGAGCGGGGTTCACCGAAGTGTTGGTGACCGGAATGCTTATGAGATGGATCAAGGTAAGCGCTAGGCCAATGGCGATGGGAGCGAAACCCACGGGAGCGCGCGTGTCCGTCGCTCCCAGGATGATTAGGAGGAAGCCAGCCGAAAGCACGACTTCGCACAGGAAGCCCGCGGGCAGCGAGTAGCGGCCGGGAGAGGCGGCTGCGTAGCCATTTTGCGCAAGCCCGTTCGAAGCCAGTTCATACCCAGGCGCACCGCTCGCTATGAACCAGAGGACCGCCGCCGCAAGGATTGCTCCAAGGACCTGCGCGGCCCAATATGGAAGCACCTCGCGGGCTGGAAATCGCCCTCCCGCCCAAAGGCCAAGCGTCACGGCGGGGTTAAGGTGGCATCCTGAGATGTGTCCAATTGCATAAGCCATGGTCAGGACCGTCAGCCCAAACGCAAGCGAAACCCCCAAGAGACCGATGCCCACGCCCGGAAAGTTTGCCGCAAGAACAGCACTGCCGCAGCCGCCGAACACTAGCCAGAAGGTTCCGATCAGTTCGGCCGCAAACTTCCTCATCGCAACTCCCGGAATCCAGGTGATTGCGGCAGCAGTACCGCTGTCGCCCGATAGAGACATCCGGCTTTTCCCTGATGAGAGCCTGCGCTGCTCCTCGAGGGCGTTTTCCACATCTACCGCCGATCACCCAGTTGCCAATGTCTGCTTTCCACCCATTGCGGACATCCATCATGGGTAATCTAGGGCTTGGGCCGACACAGATCCCGGCGAAGAGAGTCGACAACATGCTGGAGTTCGGCGATCTCATGGGCGTTGTCGTCCGAACTGGCCTCACGCAACCAGCTTAGCGATTCTTCGAGGTTGGTGAGCACCACGATCGCTTCATTCGCCTGGACTTCAACCGCCTCGGTGTGCGGAAGCATGATGTGAAAGGTGGCGCCGTCAGGCTTGCCGTGCGACGCCCAAAGACGACCCCGATGATCTTCGATAATCGTCCGGCACAGTGGCAGGCCCAATCCGGTGCCCGTCGCCTTGGTGGTGAAAAACGGATCGAAGATGTGCGCGAGTTGCTCTGGCGGAATGCCGCGGCCGGTGTCGCTGATATCCAGGAGCACGTCTTCGCCAGCCCGCGCGGTTCGGATTACCAGCCGGCGAGGCCGATGCTTAACTGACCGCAGGGACTGGATCGCATTGGTGATCAGATTGATGAGCACGCGCTGGATCTGAATCCGGTGGGCCAAGACCGGTGCTCGACCTTCGTCCAACTGAAGCTCCAGGATGACCTTGCTGGCCACCACATCCCTGTCGAGCAGCGACACGGTTTCAAGCACGAGGTCGTTGAGGCTGAACTCGGTTGCGTGGCCGGGCTTGTTCGCGAATGTCGCCCGAACGCTCTTGATGACCTCAAAGGTGCGTTTTCCCGCGTCGCTGATTTCCCGAAGCGCAGCGATCGCCTTGTCGACATTCGGGCGGCGGTCGGTGAGCCAGCCCAGTGCCGCGGACGCGTTGAGCCCGACAGCCGTCAGCGGCTGCCCTACCTCATGGGAAATTGCGGCCGTCACGGCATCCATCGACATCAACCGGGCCTCTTGTTCCCGGAGTTGGGCTGAACTGGACAAGGCCAGCCGCCTATAGAGCCGATTGGCCTCGACAATCAGCGCCAGCATCACGCTCAGATGCGAAAAGAGCTTCATGATGAAAAGGGCATAAAAGCCCGCCGTGAACCGGCTGCGAAGTGCGAGCGTCAGCAGGCATTCGATAAGCAAGCCCGAAAGCGCTACCAGAAGCCACAGGTCCAGGACCGAACTTCTCGACCGCAGCAGCATTGCTCCGGCGACGAACAGCAGGAGAAATAGCATGCGCTGATAGATGACCGCATTGCTGTAATGCAGTTCAGTACGGTTGGAGAAATAGGATGGGAGCCAATCGTGGCCGGCCGTTGCCAGGAGCGTAAAAAGTAGAGTCAGGCCGATTCCCCACGCCACCCCCGTTGCGACCTTTGCTTTCGTACGCTCAACGCGCCCCTGCGCTGCCAAATCGGCCCGCTTCAGCAAGACGTAAAGGATGATTGCAATCGGGAATGCCGCGCGCCGGAACACTGCTAGCCAGGCCGTCGTATTGACGCCGGCACGGAACCATCCGTCCGGTGAAAATGCTCCTGGAAAGGTGAGGGCGTGCGGGATGTTGATCAGGGCGGCGAACAGATAACCAGTGGCCAAGACCGTCAGTGCACGCGAACGAAAGAGGGATGCCTGAGCATAAAGCAGGGCGGCGGTGATCAGCTCCCCGAGAAACATGATCGCGTCGATCGCAGGAACGAAGGCATTGAGTTCGCCCAGGGGGATGTCGCGCACCGGCATGACGACCAGGAGAGCGACGAACAGGACACATATGATTGCGATACCTAGGCGTGTCTCTCCGCGGCCTGGTGGCGTATCGAATAGTCCTAAGTTGTCCTCCGCCAAATGATGCCCCTCCACCGGCGATCCGGGCGCGGGCAAGCCGCGCGCGTCAGCATTATCGCCATTTTCCGAAAGCTACTACGCGGACAGCGCAGGCGGAAGGAAAGCCCGGACCGAATGTCCGCTTTCCACCCATTGCAGACGTTGGCCTCCCGCGCGAGAGTCGCGGCGATGGACGACGACAAGCCAGCCGCACACGATGTAGGTGCGCGCCTCCGCATTAAGGGAGAACATGCGGACGACGCTGCGGCCGCATTTCGCAGCGAAGGTCTAAGCCCAATCTACGTCGAGCACCGAGCGGATGGGGATGTTTCGTTCTGGTTCGGTAAGCTAGGCGACGCGGACTTGTTTCGAGCTTGTGAGGCCATTCCACGCGACTGGTATGCTTTGACCGGCAATATCCGTTAGGTCCGCTTTCCACCCATTGCGGACATTGGCGCACAGTCACCGGGGCCTATGGAGGGTGCCTTGGCCGGCAGTGATGAACAAAGCAGTTACGTGCTCGTCCGCGTCGGCGGTGTGCCAGCAGCCGGGCGGGTTGATCGCATAATCCCCAGCACCGAGGCTGGCGACTTTCGCAGATCCGTCCGCATGCTCCTGGTGCAGCGTCATGCGGCCGGAAAGGCAAAGCACCACTTCGGCGCCGACCGGGTGCATTTCCCACGTCGTCCAGCTTTCGGCGAAACTGAAAACGCTCACCAGCCGGCCGCTGGGTCCGTCGGCGCTGGTCCGAGCGGCGTAATCCTCGAACCAGCTTTCATCCGTCATCTCGGGCTGCGGGGCGGCGCCTCCTGAACCATCGAGATGAATGGGGAACCGAGACAATGCATGACTATCCACTGGCGACCTCTGCCCGACTACGACACTTACCATGATAGCCGATCATGGAAGATCGATGCACTTCCGTCTCCCGTGCCCTCCCGACCGATCAGCGCGCCGAAGACGCAACGGGCGTCCCGGTGGACTTCATGACCGGCTTCTTGTCGGCCTTGGTCCAACTGGCCACCTGATACCCACGCTCCTTGAGGCAGCCTTCGAGAGCGGTCTTGATCGCACGCTCCTTCCTCGCCCGCTTCATTCGCGACATGCCCCAGGCGCCGCCCAGGATTGCGAACGGCAGCAGTACGATCGTGGCGCTGGCGGCAGCGAGCCCGGCGTAACCTCCCGCTGTCGCGGCAGCAGCGCCACCGGCAACGGCGGTTCCAGCACCGACGGCGGCCCCCGCCGCGCCCGACGCAACCCTGCCGCTGGAGTCCAGCTTCCCGGCAACCAGCAGTTGCTGGCAGTCCGCATATTCAGCGTCGAATTGAGATCGGCTCGCCGCCGGTGCCGCGAGCGCCGGCGCGAACTCGCGCGGCCTTGAGGAGCAGCCCTCCAACGTCACACACGCCATCAGCACGCCGATCATCAGCCGGTTGTTCATCATGCATCCCCCTTGGCCCGTCTTCGCCGGGTCCAAGGGCGAAGGATGACATGCTTTTGATCGCATTGCCATTTTTCCGTCGGTCACGGTTTCAAGCAGCAAAAGGACGCTTCACCCATTTGGAGCTTTGGCGGTCCTCTGCTAGCCGCCCAGCCCATGGTACCCCGCTATTCCCGCCCGCAGATGGTGGCCATCTGGTCGCCTGAGAACCGCTACCGCATCTGGTTCGCCATCGAAGTCTTCGCTGCCGAGGCGATGGGTCGGATCGGCATGATCCCAGCCGAGGACGCGCAGAAGATTCGTGCGGCCTATGACGCCGACGTACTTGGCGAGATCGACATCGCCGCGATCGACGAGATCGAGGCAGTGACCAAGCATGATGTGATCGCCTTCCTGACCTGGGCCGGGAGCAAGATGGGGCCGGAATCCCGCTATCTGCACCAGGGCATGACCAGCTCCGACGTGCTCGACACGGCTCTCGCGGTGCAGCTGAAGCAGTCGGCCGAACTTTTGATCGCCGATCTCGATGAACTGCTGAAGGTCCTGAAGCGCCGCGCCTTCGAACATAAGCTTACTCCGACCATCGGGCGCAGCCACGGCATCCATGCCGAGCCGACCAGCTTCGGTCTCAAGCTAGCTCAGGCCTATGCCGAGTTCGAACGGTGCCGGACGCGCTTGATCGCTGCTCGTGACGATATTGCGACTTGCGCCATCTCCGGCGCGGTCGGCACATTCGCCAACATCGATCCCGCGATCGAAGCGCATGTGGCGAAGGAGCTCGGACTGCAGCCGGAGCCGATCTCCACCCAGGTCATTCCACGCGACCGGCATGCCATGTTCTTCGCGACCCTAGGCGTAATCGCCTCGTCGATCGAGCGACTGGCGGTCGAAGTGCGTCACCTGCAGCGCACCGAAGTGCTCGAGGCGGAGGAATATTTCTCGCCGGGCCAGAAGGGTAGCTCGGCCATGCCCCACAAGCGCAATCCGGTGCTGACCGAGAACCTCACGGGTCTCGCTCGCGTTGTGCGCGGCGCTGTTACGCCGGCTCTCGAGAATGTCGCGCTGTGGCATGAGCGGGACATCTCCCACTCCTCGGTTGAGCGCTACATCGGCCCTGACGCGACGATCACGCTCGACTTCGCGCTTGGACGGTTGACCGGTGTGATCGACAAGCTGGTTGTCTATCCCGAGCGGATGCAGAAGAACCTCGACCGAATGGGCGGTCTCGTGCACTCGCAACGGGTACTGCTAGCGCTGACACATGCCGGCCTCAGCCGCGAGGACAGCTATTCCCTGGTCCAGCGCAATGCGATGAAGGTTTGGGAATCAGATGGGGAGCTGTCGCTGCTGCAGCTGCTGAAGGACGATGCGCAGGTCCGCGAGAAAGTCTCTCCGGAAGAGCTGGAGCAACTGTTCAACCTCGACCATCATCTCGCTCGTGTGGACGTCATCTTCGACCGAGTGTTCGGTAAATCCGCCTAAACCCAATCAAGGCTAAAGATTTCCAGCGATCCTGACGCTATGCACAGCTCGAAGCCAAGCGGGGGCGCGGGGACTTTCGAGTGAGTAGCGACGACCACTGCATCCAGCCGGCAGGATTCCTGCTGGAGTTGTCGACGGACTGGATCGTTCGGCGAGCGTCGGAGAACGTGCACCACTTCCTCGGCGAATCGCACGTCACACTGATTGACGAACCGCTCGCCCGTTTCGTGCAGGCGCAACCGCTCCACGATCTTCGTAATCTGTTCGCTCGGCTGAGCAGCACGACCGGCGTGGCGCGCGCGTATCGCGTGCGCCTGACGGACGACCGCGACCGCTTCGACATCGCCTTTCAGATGAGCGGCAACAGCGTGGTGCTGGAAGCTATGCCCAGTCCCGGTCACGGCGTCGGCGATACCATCGGTTCGGTCTGCGGATTGATCGACGGGCTCGACACCAGCCATGGCACACTGTGCGAGGCAGCGGTGCGGAGAATGCGTGCCCTAACCGGCTTTGACCGCGCTTCGGTGACCTGCACGATCGGCGGCAGCGCGCAATCTGCGGAAAGCAGCCGTGGCAGCTTCGCGGGACCGGCGGATGTAATCGAACCGAGCGACCTGCCCACGATCATCTGCACGTCGACCAGCGATCGTGTGCCCGTGTTTCCGCGCCGACCGGGCACGGACACGCTGGAATGCGCAATTCTCCGCGCACCGTCCGAACAGCAGGTCGCCACGTTGCGTGCCGAAGGCGTAGAGTCCGTTCTCAACGTGCCCGTGAAGCGGAAAGGCGAAACGGTGGGCTGGTTCCGCTGCGACAACCGGACCCCGCGCAAGCCGAGCATCGAGACGCATGCGGCCGCGGAGCTGTTCGCGCAGGGGTTCGCGCTTCAGCTTGAGATCGATCAGCTGCGCGGAAGCGCCTGAATCAGGCCGCAAACATTTCCTTGATCCGGCCGAAGAAGCTCTTCGAATTTGGGCATTCTTCGCCGGTCTCGCTGTCGCGGAACTCTTCAAGCAGCTTCTTCTGCTTCGCGTTCATCCGGGTCGGCGTTTCAACCAGGATGCGGGCAAGCAGGTCGCCGCGCCCCCGACTGTTCAGGATGCTCATTCCCGCGCCACGCTGACGCAGCTGCTCGCCGGATTGCGTGCCTGCGGGGATCTTCAGCTCGATCCGGCTTCCGTCGAGCCCCGGCAGACTGATCGACCCGCCCAATGCCGCGGTGGTGAAGCTGACCGGGCATTCGGCAACGAGCGTGGTTCCTTCGCGAGCGTAGATCGGGTGGCGCTTGAGGTGGACGAAAATGTACAGGTCGCCGCCGGACGCGCCGCGCACCCCCGCTTCCCCTTCGCCGCTGACTCGAATGCGCGTCCCCTCATCGACGCCGCCCGGGATCTTGACCGAGAGATTGCGGCGCTTGACCGTGCGCCCTTCGCCTTCGCAAGCTCGGCACGGGTCGGAGATGACTTCGCCGCTGCCACGGCACGTCGGGCAGCCGCGCTCGACGACAAAGAAGCCCTGCTGCGCGCGCACCTTTCCCATGCCGTTGCAGGTGGTGCAGGTCCGAGCGCAATCGTCGGCCTTGGTGCAGCCGCGTCCGCCGCACGTATCGCAGGCCGCAAGCGCCTCGATGGTGACGGTCGCTTCCTTGCCGTGGAAAGATTCTTCGAGCGTCAGTTCGAGATCGTAGCGCAGGTCCGCGCCACGTGCGGCGTTCTGCCGCTGGCCACGCGGATCCATGAATTCGCCGAAGATCGACGAGAAGATGTCTGAAAAGCCTTCGAAACCTTGGTTTCCGAACGGACCGTCGCCCGGTCCGCCATTCTGAAAAGCCGCCTTGCCGAAGCGGTCGTAGGCCGCACGCTTCTGCGGATCCTTCAGGCAATCATAAGCTTCGCTGATTGCCTTGAAACGCTCTTCCTTGTCGGTGCAGCCGCCATGCCGATCCGGATGGCATTCCATCGCCAGCTTACGATAAGCGGTCTTGATCGTTCGATCGTCCGCGCTTCGTTCGACACCAAGCAGTTCGTAATAGTCCGTCTCGACCATCACGCATCCCCCGAACGCAACGGGGGTGCCAGCCGGCTAGCGACCAGCACCCGCATTGCCATTACGCCTTAGGCTCTTCGTCGACTTCCGAGAATTCAGCATCGACGACTTCTTCGTCGGCCGGCGCTTCTTCCGCGGCCGCTTCGGCGCCTGCACCAGCAGCGCCAGCTTCCGCCTGCTGCTGCTCGTACATTGCCTGGCCGAGCTTCATCGCAGCCTGAGTCAGGGCGTTGGTCTTCTCGGTCATCGCTTCGGCATCGCCGCCTTCGACGGCGGTCTTCGCTTCAGCAATCGCCGTTTCGATCTCCGCCTTCACTTCCGCTGACACCTTGTCGCCATGCTCGGCGAGCTGACGCTCGGTCGAGTGGATGAGGCTTTCAGCATTGTTCTTGGCTTCGGCCGCGGCACGGCGCTGCTTGTCTTCCTCGGCGAACTGTTCCGCTTCCTTGACCATCTTCTCGATGTCGGCATCGGCGAGACCACCGGAAGCCTGGATGCGAATCTGCTGTTCCTTGCCGGTGCCCTTGTCCTTGGCGGACACGTTCACGATGCCGTTGGCGTCGATGTCGAACGTGACTTCGATCTGCGGCACGCCGCGCGGCGCGGCAGGAATGCCGACCAGGTCGAACTGACCGAGAACCTTGTTGTCCGCAGCCATTTCGCGCTCGCCTTGGAAGACACGAATGGTCACCGCATTCTGATTGTCGTCGGCGGTCGAGAAGACCTGGCTCTTCTTCGTCGGGATCGTCGTGTTGCGATCGATCATCCGGGTGAAGACGCCGCCAAGCGTTTCAATGCCAAGCGACAGCGGCGTGACATCCAGCAGGAGCACGTCCTTGACATCGCCCTGCAGAACGCCGGCCTGGATCGCGGCGCCCATGGCAACCACTTCGTCCGGGTTGACGCCGGTATGCGGCTCCTTGCCGAAGAATTCCTTCACCACTTCGCGAACGCGCGGCATGCGGGTCATTCCGCCGACCAGGACGACTTCGTCGATGTCCTTGGCTGCGAGGCCCGCATCCTTCAGCGCCTTGCGGCACGGCTCAAGCGTCCGGTTGATGAGGTCGGCAACGAGCTTTTCGAGATCAGCGCGGCTGATCGTTTCCACGAGGTGCAGCGGGGTGGTCGCGCCGCCTTCCATGCGCGCAGTGATGAACGGCTGGTTGATCTCCGTCGTCGCAGCGGACGAAAGCTCGATCTTCGCCTTTTCCGCAGCTTCCTTCAGACGCTGGAGCGCAAGACGATCAGTGCGGAGGTCGATCCCTTCCTTGGCCTTGAACCGGTCAGCGAGATAATCGACGATCTTCGCGTCGAAGTCTTCACCGCCGAGGAAGGTGTCGCCGTTCGTCGACTTCACTTCGAACACGCCGTCACCGATTTCGAGGACCGATACGTCGAACGTGCCGCCGCCGAGATCGTAAACCGCGATCGTCTTGCCGTCCTGCTTGTCGAGGCCATAGGCCAGTGCAGCCGCGGTCGGCTCGTTGATGATGCGAAGGACCTCAAGGCCCGCGATCTGGCCGGCGTCCTTGGTCGCCTGGCGCTGCGCATCGTTGAAGTATGCGGGAACGGTGATGACCGCCTGAGTGACGGTCTCGCCGAGATAGGCCTCGGCCGTTTCCTTCATCTTCTGCAGCGTGAAGGCCGAAATTTGCGAAGGCGAATAATCGGTTCCTCCGGCGGTGACCCACGCGTCGCCGTTCTTGCCCTTGGC
>JBJMUK010000156.1:0-3625 GCA_045811225.1 Sphingomicrobium sp.
GGAGCGGGTGGTCATCAGCCTGTCCGACCAGCTGGCCTATCTCTATCGCGGCAATGAGCTGATGGCGGTCGCGACGGTATCAAGCGGCGAACCCGGCCGCGACACTCCCACCGGCATCTTCGCCGTGCGCGGCAAGAAGACGATGCACCGCTCGAAGAAATACGACAACGCGCCCATGCCGTTCGCGCAGTTCATCGACCAGTACGGGATCGCCATGCACGCCGGTCACAATCCGGGCGTCCCGGCCAGCCACGGCTGCGTCCGCCTGCCGTCGGCGTTCGCCAAAAAACTCTATTCAGTGACGGACGTGGGCACGCCGGTTTTTATCGGCGCGTAACCTGCCGAGGGCCGCGTCGCATGCCGGCGCGGCCCCTGTTGCAATGCTGCGCTGCAGCGACTCACGACGAGTCACTCTTGAATTGTACCGTCCCGAAACAAACATCAGCTCTGTCAACAAGTTTTTTGAACCGGCTGCAATCTACAGCGTTACTGCAGCAAGAGACTGATCAACAAAGGTTTTGACCGTGAAAATTCGGATGCTGGCCGGCGTCGCTTGTGCGGCGCTGATGGGAATTTCTATGCCTGCGACGGCGGCGACGAGCCCTGAGCTTCCCGGCGCCAACTATGGCGTCGCCGATCAGGCGGTAAACGCCTTTTACGCATCGCGTGGTGGGGCGCCGCTTTGGCTCAGGAACGGCACCGGCGCGCGCGAACTCGTCAGCGTGCTGCAGCGCGCTTCCCTCGATGGCTACTCCAATGGCCCCGCGATCGCCGCCCAGGCGCAAGCCATGCTGGCTCGCGCCGAAGCTGGCGACGCCGCCGCCCTCGCAAGTGCGGACCGTCTGCTTTCCTCGGCATGGGTCGCTTATGTGCAGGCGCTCCAGACCCCCCCGGCCGGCATGACCTACGCTGACCAGTGGGTGACGCCGCGCCGCGACAGCGCTGCGACCATTCTGGCGCGCACTGCGGCAGCACCTTCGCTCGCCGCTTATGTGCGCAGCGTTTCCAACGTGAATCCGCTTTACGCCGGGCTTCGCGATGCGGCTTGGACGTCGATGCATGCCAATGGTGGTCAACTCGACCCTCGCGTGCTTGCCAGTCTCGACCGCGCACGGAACACACCTCCGCACGGTCGTTCTGTCATGGTCGATACGGCCGGGGCGCATCTCTACATGATCGAAGACGGGCGCGTGGTGGATTCGATGAAGGTCATCGTCGGCAAGGCCGATCCTTCGACGCAGACTCCGATGCTCGCCAGCACGATCTATTATGCGACGCTCAACCCCTACTGGCACGTCTCCGACGAGATGCTCCGTTCGACGATCGCCCGAAACGTGCTCGACCAGGGCCTCGGCTACATCAAGGCACGTGGGTACCAGGTCATGGCGCCGGACGGCTCGGGGACACTGCTCGATCCGGCCAAGGTGAATTGGCGCGCGGTCGCCGCCGGCCGCGAGACGGTTCGGGTGCGCCAGCTTCCTGGACCGAGCAATTCGATGGGCCAGCTGAAGATCCCGTTCCCGAACGGCCTCGACCTCTACCTGCACGATACGCCGAACAAGGCGCTGTTCTCGCAGGACGACCGGAGCCTGAGCCACGGCTGCATCAGGCTGGAGGATGCGGAGCGTCTCGGCCGCTGGCTGCTCGGGCGCGAGCCCCGCGCGGCTTCGCTCGATCCGGAGCAGAATGTCCTGCTCCCCACGCCAGTGCCGATTTACCTCACCTATCTGACGGCGCAGGTGAACAGCGGGCAACTGAGCTTCGTCGATGATAGCTACGGCCGGGACCGTCAGGTTGCAGCGCTGCGCTAAGCCTTAAACTTAAAAAAAGCCCCGCGCTCAGTTGTGAGCGCGGGGCCTTCGCATAAGCTTAGTTCGGGATCGGCGATCAGAGCGACACGTCGGCCATGGTTGTGAGTTGCGGCGTCGGAACGCCGGTCGCTTTGAACTGCTCGGTCAATTCCGATTTGCGCGCAGCAAGCTGCTGCCCGAGCGCGTCCATGTCGAGCTCCGCCTTTCGCGCCTGGGCGAATAGGCCTTCCATGCGCTTCTCTTCTTCTTCCACGTGATGCTCGATCTCTTCCTGCAAGACCTTGACCTTAGCATCATAGAATTCGTCGCTCGGTCCGCCCTTCAGGATCTCGGCGATCAGAACCTTGGCGCCGTCGTGCTCGACATAGCTTTCCTTCAGCAGGTCGTCCTCCACCTTGCCTTCGCAAGCGGGGTAGAAGATCTCTTCCTCGATCTGCGCGTGCACCGACAGTTCCAGGCAGATTTGCTCGGCCAGGGTCTGCTTGCGACCATCGCCGCTCGCCTTTTCGAACTTCTCGAACAGCTCCTCGACAGTGCGGTGATCGGCTTTCAACAGCGCGATTGCGTCTTGGGCTTTTGACTCAGCCATGTGGCCTGATTCCTCTGGTTGTTTCAGACCGGAAACCAACGCCTTGGTTGGATGTTCCTGATCCGATGCAACACGAAACTGTCACTGCGCCCGACAGCAACTTCGACTGGAAGGGTCTCGGCTATCTCATATCGATCGCCAGCGTTATCCTGCTTGGCGTGATTGCCTGGCCGAAGGAGGGTGATCCCGCCTGGCACGTGCCCGTCTAAATCGCGGGCATGGCCTCGTCGATCATCGGGATGGCTTGCCGCTACAAGGCCCATCTGGACCAGCAGCGCGAGCTGAAACGGACCAAAGCCGAAGCGCGCAGCCGCTAGCGGCGATCCCCGCTGCCATTCGACTCCTCGGCATCGTTGGCGGCGATAGAGCTCGTATCCGGACGCGAGTTCAGCTCAAGCCAATCGCGGAACGGCAGGCGATAGATCATGTCCATCACCTCAAATTCGACGCCGCCCGGCTGGCTCGTGTTGCTGTTCCATAGCGCAACCACGCCGCTCTTCTTTGCCGGGTCGAACAGGATCAGCGAGCGGTAGCCGTTGATCCCGCCGCGGTGCCCGACGATGCGGTGCCCGGCATACTCATAGCTGCGCCAGCCATAGCCGTACCAGGCCGTGCCCAACCGCTCGAGAAACTTACGAAGCCTGCCCCGTTCGCCAGGTGTGACAACCAACGGCGCGTGAACGGTATCGAGCAGCTTCTCGTCGACGACGTCCGGCATCTCGCCCATCTGGGCGACCATCCACAGGGCCATGTCCTTGATGTTGCTGTTCACGCCGCCGGCCGCGGGCACTTTGTAATATGTGTCGACGATGGGCAGCGGGCGCTTGCCCACGCTGTGCGGCTTGGCCCAGCTCCGGTTCGACTGCAGCCCTTCCATCGACACGCTGCCGCTCGTCATCCCAATGGGGTTGAACAGGTACCGTTTGACCGACTGCTCGTAGTTCATGCCCGTGGCGCGGGCGACCATTTCGCTCGACGCGTCATAAGCCACGTTCTGGTACGACCAGCAGGTCCGCGGCGGACATATCGCGTTCAACTGGGAAAGGCTGGCGCGCAGCAGGCTCGGGTCCTGTCCCTCCTCCAGCTTGTTGTCGTAAGCGTTCCGGTAAAGCCCGAGCCGGTGCGACAGCAGGTCACCGACCGTCGCGCGATATTCATTGGCCGCGGGAAGCTTCAGGTCCGGTGCGTAATTCGCGACCGGCGCGTCGAGGTTGATCTTTCCCTG
>JBJMUK010000157.1:0-14992 GCA_045811225.1 Sphingomicrobium sp.
GGACGAGGGGCCTGGCCTTTCGGGAAGCTCGTTCGGATCCGTGGCCGACTGGCTGGAAGAGCGCGGAATTCCACTTGAACGCATCGCCTTCATTTGCAGTCACGCGGGGGAGCCCGGGCCCGAAGCGCCTGTTCGTCACCGTCGAAGATGGTCTCGTGTTCAGCGGTCCGCCGCGAGCTTTGGTGCCGAACTTGCGGACGTGGTTCGACCCTGGGTGGAAGAGCGGATGGGCTCCCCCGTCACTTCCATTGCCGACATCTCTGGCGGCGTCTGGCGCAAACTTCAGCAGTTGGACGTGGGCGAGTGGCCCGCCGCGAACCCGGCGCTGGAGCGTCGCAAGTTCCTGCTCCGCGTGAACGGCAATCAGCTCGTGGCGCGCTTCGCTGGCCTGGGAGAGGAGGGCGAGCGGAAGCTGCAGATTGCGCGCGAGCTTCATCGCCTCGGTTACGGCCCCGCGCCGATCGATCTGATCCACGGGTTTGTGGTCGAGGAATGGCACGGAGACGCTCGCCCAGTCGACGCCGGAGCGATCTCCGCAGGTGAATTATCGCGTTACATTGCGGCTCGGGCGGCCCTGCCCCTGCCAAGGCCGGGAGCGACCCTCGAAGATCTGCACAGGATGCTCTGCCGCAATGCCGAGCTGCTGCTGGGCCAAGGCGCGGCAACCGCCGCCGATCGATGGCGCCCACTGCTGCAGAGGCTCCAACAGCGGGTCGTTCCGGCATGCACCGACAATCGGCTCGATCGATGCGAGTGGCTGCGGCGGACAGACGGCTCCCTGATCAAGATGGACGCTGTCGATCACCATGCCGCGCATGACCTGATCGGGTGCCAGGACCTGGCGTGGGATGTTGTTGGCGCCGCGGTCGAATTCGAGCTGGACGACGCGCAAACGCAATCACTGGCTTCACTCACCGCCGCTGCGGCAGGCCGCGCGGTCGATGCGAAACTGCTGGAATATCTTCATCTCGCTTATCTCGCTTTCCGGGGAGGCCAAGCCGCGATGGCCAGGAACATGACCTGCAGCGCGGACGAGGTTCGATGGCTCGCCCGTCAGCGGTCCTATGCGAAGCGTCTCAATCAAGGGCTCTTAGAGGAACGGAACAGCGCGACTCGCGGCTTTGCCTAGATCATCCACGATCCGGAACGAACCGGGGCGGGAACAAACCTTTGTTCCTCGGGTTGATGAAGAAGATGCCAATCTTTTCATTAACATAGATCATGAGTTCTATTGGCGAAAGTAATTCCATAGCCGTTTCGACCAGCAGGATTCTCCAGGCAAAGAAAAACAGCCGTAAAAATGAACAAACATAGATCAATAACTTACTTTATTATTCGATAGGAGTGGCCCTTGGGGGAAAAAGTTCTCGTTACTGGCGGCGCGGGCTTCATTGGCCGGGCGGTCTGCCGCGAATTGATTGAGCGCGGTAATGAGGTCCGTGTCCTCGATAACCTCATCGAACAGGTGCACGGCGACTGCCAGCGCCCGGCGGACCTTCCGGCCGACGTCGAGCTGATCCGCGGTGACATCCGCAACAAGGATGTCGTGACGCGATCGCTCAAGGGCATCGATAGCATCATCAACCTGGCGGCCGAGGTTGGCGTCGGCCAGTCGATGTATGCGGTCGAACGTTACACGTCCGTCAACGAAGTGGGTGGTGCGGTCCTGTTCGAAGCGCTGATCGAACAGCCCGTGCGCCGCGTGGTCACCGCCTCCTCGATGAGCATTTATGGCGAGGGTCTCTATCGTGATCCCGACGGCGAGCTGGTGCAAAATGCGGAGCGGAAGCCGCGCACTTCCGAAACCGACAGCTGGGACCCGACGGACGCGCAGGGCCGCGTCCTCAGCCCCGTCGCAACGCCGGAGTGGAAGCAGCCGAGCCTCGCGTCGATCTATGCGCTCGGCAAATATGTGCAGGAGCGGCAGACGCTGATCATGACGCAGGCCTATGGCATGGAAGGGGCCTGCCTGCGGCTGTTCAACGTCTACGGACCCGGTCAGGCGCTTTCAAATCCTTACACGGGCGTGCTGGCGATCTTCTCGTCGCGACTGACCAACGGGCAGCGGCCGATGATCTTCGAGGATGGCGAGCAGCGCCGGGACTTCGTCTACGTGGGCGACGTGGCGCGGGCCTTTGCGGAGGCACTCGTCCGTCCGGAGGCGAATGGCGAAGTGTTCAACATCGGCTCGGGTCAGGACCGCAGCGTCTCGGACGTCGCCCGCTCCATCGCACGCGCAATGGGCAAGAACACCGTCGAACCGGAAATCGTTGGCAAATCCCGCATCGGCGACATCCGTCACTGCTTCTGCGATGGCTCCAAGGCCGCGGAGAAGCTCGGCTTCCTCGCAGAGAAGGACTTCCACGAAGGTCTCTCCGAGCTGTCCGCCTGGGTGGCTGCCCAGACCGCCGACGATCGCGTCGACCAGGCGCGCGCCGAACTCGAGGCGCGGGGTTTGGTTGCGTGACCGGGCTACCCAAAGACGCCCCGATCCTGATCACGGGCGGAGCCGGCTTCATCGGCAGCAACCTTGCGGACCGCTTGGCGGGGCAGGGTCAGCGCGTAACGATCCTGGATGCGCTGTCGCGTCCGGGCGTGGAACGTAATCTCGCCTGGCTGAAGGACCGTCACGGCCCGCTGATCACAAACGTGACCGCGGATGTCCGCGATGAGGATGAAGTCGTCCGGGCGGCGGCGGACGCGAAGGCGGTGTTCCACTTTGCGGCGCAGGTCGCCGTTACGACCAGTCTCGCCGATCCGCGCGAAGATTTCGAGATCAACATTCGCGGGACGCTCAACCTGCTCGACGCTGTGCGACTGCGCGATCAGCGGGTGCCGGTGATCTTCGCCTCAACGAACAAGGTCTATGGCGATCTTATCGATCTGCCCTTCGCGACCGCCGCCGACCGGCATTGTCCCGTCGGGCAAGTTGCACTCACTGGGATCGATGAGCGCCGGCCGCTCGATTTCCACACGCCCTACGGCTGCTCGAAAGGCGCGGCCGACCAATATGTCCTGGATTATGCGCGGAGCTTCGGAGTCCCTTCGGTCGTGTTCCGGATGAGCTGCATCTACGGCCAGCGCCAGATGGGCACCGAGGACCAAGGGTGGGTCGCGCACTTCCTGATCCGTGCTCTCGAAGGCAAGCCGATCACACTCTACGGCGACGGCCGCCAGGTCCGGGACATTCTGGACGTGCGCAATGCCGTCGACGCTTACCTCCGCGCCCTCAATCGCGTCGAACAGGTTCAGGGCCGCGCGTTCAACCTTGGCGGCGGGCCTGACAATTCCGTCAGCTTGCTGCAACTGCTTGACGAAATCCGCGTCGCCACCGGCCGCGAGGTCGAGGTCAACTTCGAAGATTGGCGACCGGGCGACCAGCGGTGGTACGTGTCCGACACCCGGGCGGCCCAGGCGGCGCTTGGGCTGGCCAAGCCGATCGGGTGGCGCGACGGGGTGGCGAACCTGGCCGAGTGGCTCGCGGCCGAGCGGGGCCTGGAACGGAGCCGTCCCGAACTCGCGAGCGCGGCCGAATGAGCACCGGCTTACGCCTGTTGCTGGTCACCGACACTGTTGGCGGCGTGTGGGTTTATAGCGTCGACCTTGCCCGGGCGTTGGCCGTGCACGGGATCGAGGTGATTCTTGCGGTCATCGGCCCGCCTCCCTTGGCGGCGCACAAGGAGCAGGCGGCAGGCCTCCGCCTTATCGACACCGGCCTACCGTTGGATTGGATGCCTACTACTCCCACAGAGATGCGACGGGCGGGCGAGGCGATCGCAGCCTTGGCACGCGTCGAAAACGCGGACGTGGTCCAGACGTGCAGCGCGCCGCTGCTCGCCGACGCGAATTTCGATGTTCCGACCGTCGCCGTCCAGCATAGTTGCGTTGCCAGTTGGTGGGCGGCAGTTCGGGGAACGCCATTGCCTGCCGAGTTCGCGTGGCGCCGGGATCTGGTGCAGGAAGGGCTGAGCAAAGCCAGCGCAGTCATTGCGCCTAGCGTAGCCTTCGCGGCCGAAACCGCGCGCCTGTACGATGTCTCGGGCACCGTTCAACCGGTCCACAACGGCCGTTATTGCGCACCCACCGTTGCGCTGCCGCAGTCCGACTTTGTCGTGACAGCGAGCCGGCTCTGGGATGAAGGAAAGGATGTTGCGACACTGGATGCCGCCGCGGCGTTGATCGACGCGCCGTTCGAGGCGGCGGGACCGGTCAACGGCCCGAACGGGGCATCCGCGACATTCACCAACCTGCACCAGGTGGGAGAGCTTAGCAGCAAGCGTCTCACCGGCCTTCTGGCTGCGCGCCCGATCTATGCCTCCTCGGCCGTTTATGAACCGTTCGGTCTCTCGGTTCTGGAGGCTGCCAACGCTGGTTGCGCCCTGGTGCTGTCCGACATACCGACGTTCCGCGAATTGTGGCGCGACGCAGCTGTGTTCGTGTCTGCCAAGGAGGCCCGTGCCTTTGCCGATGCCTGCAATGGCCTGTTGGCCGATCCTACGGAACGCGAACGGCTCGGCAGGGCGGCACGGAATCGCGCGCAACTCTACACCCCCGCGCGAATGGCGCAGAAGATGGCCCGTATCTACGCGTCTGTCAGCACGTCCGGGCGGGTCCAACCGACCTCAAAGATGGCGGGCGCGGCGTGAAGATCGTCTACTTCACCCATTCGCTCGCTTCATGCTGGAACCACGGCAACGCGCATTTCGTCCGCGGTGTTTTGGGGGAGCTGATCGCGCTTGGCCACGAGGTTCAGGCATTTGAGCCGCAAGGTTCATGGAGCCTCACCAACCTGCTGCGGGATCATGGCGAGCGGGGCCTGACTGCCTATCGCAATCTCTATCCCAAGCTCCGCTCGGTCGAGTATGCCAGTGACGAGGATCCAACGGAGCTTGTCGAGGGAGCGGACCTCGTCATCGTTCACGAGTGGAACGATGATAAGCTGGTCGCCGACCTCGGGCGCCTGCGCACTTCCGGTGCAAGTTTCACATTGTTGTTCCACGACACGCATCATCGCGCAGTCTCGGCGCCCGAGGAGATGCAAGCCTACGATCTCGACGGCTACGATGGCGTGCTCGCCTTCGGGGCAACACTGGCGGAGGTGTATCGACACTGGGGTTGGGGCGACCGCGTATATGTCTGGCATGAAGCCGCTGACGTCCGCCGCTTCCATCCGCCGGTCGAGGAGCGGCAGCGCAATGGGCTAATCTGGATCGGCAATTGGGGGGATGGAGAGCGCAGCGACGAAATCGTCGACTACCTCCTGACTCCGGCACGCGATGCCGGGCTTCCGCTCGACGTGTACGGCGTTCGCTATCCGGCGGAAGCGCAAGGCACCTTACGCCAATATGGTGCGCACTATCACGGCTGGATCGCCAATGCGGCGGCTCCCGAAGTGTTCGCCCGGCACCTCGCGACGGTCCACGTTCCCCGCCGTTTCTACACGCAGGTCCTGCCGGGAATACCCACCATCCGCGTGTTCGAAGCTTTGGCTTGCGGCATTCCGCTGGTGTCGGCTCCCTGGGAGGACAGCGAGAATCTGTTCCGCGTCGGGACGGACTTCCTGATGGTCCGCAGCGGTGCCGAGATGACCGCTACGCTGACCGACCTGAAGCACGATCCGGAACTGCGCCGGAGCCTGGTGGACCATGGGCTGGAAACGATCCGCGCGCGCCATACCTGTGGGCACCGGGCACGGGAATTGCTGACCATCGTGGAGCAGCTTCGCGCTCCCGAACTGAGGAGTGTCGCGTGAAGATCGCCTTCTACGGATCCAGCCTGTTGTCGTCCTGGTGGAATGGCGCGGCGACCTATTATCGCGGCCTTCTGCGCGACTTGGCGAGCCGCGGCTACGACATCACCTTCTACGAACCCGATGCCTTCGACCGCCAGCAGCATCTTGACATGGACCCGCCGGAATGGGCACGATCCGTGGTGTATCCCGCCACGGAGGAAGGCTTGCGCTACGTCCTGCGAGAAGCGCGGGCAGCGGACGTTGTAGTCAAGGCCAGCGGCGTGGGCGTGTTCGACGATGAGCTGATCGCCGGGATCACCCAACATGCCCGCCCCGGAGCGCTTCGCATTTTTTGGGATGTTGATGCCGCGGCAACGCTGGACGAGATGCGGGAGGACGAGAGCCATGCGATCCGTCGGGCGCTGCCAGAGTTGGACATGGTGCTGACCTACGGCGGCGGACCCCCTGTCGTGAACGCCTATGAGGGCTTCGGCGCCGCCCGCTGTATCCCCATCTACAAT
Organism: Sphingomicrobium sp.; assembly: GCA_045811225.1. Classification (GTDB taxonomy): domain Bacteria; phylum Pseudomonadota; class Alphaproteobacteria; order Sphingomonadales; family Sphingomonadaceae; genus Sphingomicrobium. The sequence continues at coordinate 6,253 of JBJMUK010000157.1, forward strand.
GCGCTCGACCCCGCCACGCATCACCCTGTCGAGTCCGATGCGCGATTCACCGCCGACCTCTCTTTCCTCGGCAACCGGCTTCCCGATCGCGAGGCAAGGGTGGAGGAGTTCTTCCTCGCGGCCGCCGCCAAGCTTCCGGATCGCAGCTTTCTGATCGGCGGCAATGGCTGGGAGACGAAGCAGATGCCTGCCAACGTGCGCCATCTGGGACACGTGTTCACGCACGAGCATAATGCATTCAACTGCACTCCGCTTGCCGTGCTCAACGTCGCCCGCGACAGCATGGCCAATGTGGGCTTCTCACCCGCCACGCGTGTTTTTGAAGCGGCCGGCGCTGCGGCCTGCTTGATCACCGACGCCTGGGAAGGGATCGACCAGTTCCTGAAGCCTGGCGACGAAGTGCTGGTCGCCCGCGATGGCAAGGACGTTGCGGACCTCGTGGCATCGCTCGACGCGGACCGTGCCCAGGCGATCGGGCGGGCGGCGCTTCGCAGGGTCCTCGCCGAGCACACCTATGCGCATCGCGGCGAGCAGGTGGACCGACTGCTCAAGGAAGCCGCAGTTCCCGAGCGCAGCGCCGCATGAAACTGATCGTCCTTGGGCTCAGCCTGTCTTCATCCTGGGGCAATGGCCACGCCACGACGTTCCGCGCATTGCTGCGGGCCTATGCTGCACGCGGGCACGACATCCTGTTCCTGGAACGAGATGTTCCCTGGTACCGCGATAATCGGGACATCCCGGACCCGGATTACTGTCGGCTGGAATATTATGCGTGTGTCGAGGACCTCGAAGGATGGGAGAGCGAAATCGCGGCCGCCGACGCGGTGATCGTCGGCTCTTATGTGCCGGAAGGTGTGGAAGTCGGTCGCTACGTTCAGAGCGTCGCCCGGGGCGTGGTCGCATTCTACGACATCGACACGCCGGTCACGTTGGCGAAGCTGGAGCGGGGCGAGTTCGAATATCTCTCGCCTGAAGTGATCCCTGGCTACGACCTCTATCTTTCGTTCACCGGCGGGCCGACCCTTCGGCGAATTGAGCAGCGCTATGGCTCACCTGCCGCCCGCGCTCTTTATTGCTCCGTCGACCCGGACGCCTATCCGCTCCGGGACGTGGCCAAGACGTGGGACCTGACCTACCTCGGCACGTACAGCGACGACCGGCAGCCCACGCTCGAGAAGCTGCTGATCGAGCCGGCGAGGCGGCTGCCGCAGATGAAGTTCGCGGTTGCTGGTTCGCAATATCCCGACGGCATCGATTGGCCCACCAATGTCGAGCGGATCGACCACCTGCCACCCGCCGAACATCCCGCCTTCTACGCAGGCTCCCGCTTCGCGCTGAATGTCACGCGCGCCGACATGATCGCCGCCGGCTGGTCGCCGTCGGTGCGCCTATTCGAAGCTGCCAGCTGTGCAACGCCCATCATCTCCGACCGATGGGACGGCATGGACGACGTGCTGGAGCCCGGCCGAGAAATCATCCTGGCAGACAGCACCGATGATGTAGTCGCCCAGCTCTCCGGCCGCGTTGACGCGGCGGCCCTGGGGAATCAGGCGCGGGAGCGCATTCTGTCGGCGCACACGGCCCGGCACCGCGCCGCTCAGCTCGAGCAATATATCCATGAGACCGCCGCCGCGAAGGCAGTGCGTTCCACAACGAGGGAGCAATCAGTGAAGCCTACCCAGGAAAGAATTGCGCTCGTGACCGGGGGCGCGGGTTTCATTGGATCGAACCTGTGCGACCGGTTGTTGTCGGAGGGTGCTCGCGTGGTTTGCGTCGACAGCCTGCTGACCGGCCGGCGCGACAATATCCGCCACCTGCAGCGGGAGAGCCGTTTCGAGTTTTTCGAACATGACGTGATCGACGATGTGCCGCAGTGGCTCCGGCGGCGAGGACTTCACTTTACGCACATCTATCATCTCGCGTGCGCCGCCTCGCCCCCGCATTACCAGGCGGACCCGGAACATACGATGCTCACCAACGTCCTCGGAACGCGCAACATGCTGCGCCTTGCGGAAGAGCTTGGCGCAAGGCTCCTGCTCACTTCTACCAGCGAGGTCTACGGGGACCCGGAAGTGCATCCGCAGCGGGAGGACTATCGCGGCTGGGTCAGCTGCACCGGTCCGCGTGCCTGTTATGATGAGGGCAAGCGCGCGGCGGAAACATTGGCGTTCGATTTCCTGCGCGCGAACCGCGCCGACGTTCGCGTGGCGCGCATCTTCAACACCTACGGTCCGCGCATGCGCTGTGACGATGGACGAGTGGTGTCGAATGTTATCTGCCAAGCGCTGAATGGACAGGATATCACGATCTACGGCGACGGGTCCCAGACGCGCAGTTTCTGCTATGTCGACGATTTGGTCGAAGGCCTCATGCGCCTGATGGACAGCGAGCAAGCGGTCGGCGCGCCGGTCAACCTCGGCAACCCGGTGGAACTGACCGTGGGCGAGCTTGTCGAACTGGTCACGGCCATGACCAGTTCTCGGTCGCCGATCGTCCAGCGTCCATTACCCGAAGACGACCCTCGCCGCCGCAAGCCGGACATCAGCCGTGCACGGGAACTGCTCGGCTGGGAGCCGCAGGTCCAATTGCGGCGTGGGCTGGAAGCAACCATCGAGTGGTTTGCGGATCCATCGAACAGGATTGCGGAAGGGGCGCCTGCCGATGAGGATATGCCGCTGATTGCCGCCGCCGAATAAGGCACGCCAATGGATGACAACGAACGTGCGCGCACCATGCGCGCAGCGGTCCTGACCGGGCCACGCACATTTCGCATCGTAGAGGTTGCATTGCCGGAACCTGGCGCGGGACAGGTGCGCATCAAGCTGGAAGGGTCAGGGGTGTGCGCCTCGAACCTGACGCCCTGGCAAGGGCCGGACTGGATGCAGTTCCCGACCGAGCCCGGCGGCCTTGGTCATGAAGGATGGGGAACGATCGACGAGGTCGGAGACGGCGTCACCGAGTTCGCGATCGGCGACCGAGTCGCCGCGCTGAGCGGCAGGGCTTACGCCGAATATGACCTGGCTGATGCATCGGCCCTGGTGAAGCTTCCTGCCTCGCTCGATGGGGTCGCGTTGCCGGGTGAGCCATTCGGCTGTGCGATGAATATTTTCCGGCGCAGCGACGTGCGTGAGGGCCAGACAGTCGCCATCCTGGGCGTTGGCTTCCTTGGCGCCATTCTGGTCCGGCTGGCCAGTAAGGCCGGAGCCCGGGTCATTGCGGTTTCCCGCCGTCAGGAATCGCTGGATCTTGCCCACACCATGGGCGCGGCGGAGGTCATCCCCATGGAAGACCATTGGCGCATCATCGAAACGGTGAAAGGCCTGACCGGTGGCCGTTTCTGCGACCGAGTGATCGAAGCGGTCGGCAAGCAATGGCCACTGGACCTGGCCGCGGAGCTAACTGCCGAGGGCGGGCGACTAGTGATTGCCGGCTATCACCAGGATGGCCAAAGGCAGGTCAACATGCAGCTTTGGAACTGGCGTGGCTTCGACGTGATCAACGCGCACGAGCGCGATCCCGAAGTGGCCCTGCAGGGCGTGCGCGATGCCATAGGCGCTATCGACAGCGGGCTCATCGACCCGAGCTTGCTGATCACGCACCGGTACCCGCTCGACAGGATCGGAGAGGCTATGCAAGCGACGGAAGACCGGCCGGGCGGGTTCGTCAAAGCCGTCGTCGTGTCCGAATGAAACGACTGGGTTTCCTCGGGGTGGGCTGGATCGGCCGCAACCGCATGGAAGCGATGCTCGCGACTGGTCAGGCGCATGCAGTGGCCATCTGCGAACCCAATCCGCAGATGCTGGAGGAAGCGCGCAAGATTGCGCCGACCGCACTCGTCGCGGAATCGCTGGACGCGCTGCTTGCGCTGGACCTCGACGGGATTGTGATCGCGACGCCGAGCGCGCTGCACGCCGAGCAGTCAATCCGGGCGCTGGAAGCAGGAGTCGCGGTATTCTGCCAGAAGCCGCTGGCACGGAATGCTTCGGAAGTGGCAGCCGTGCTGGCTGCTGCAGAGCGGGCCGACCAGCTGCTTGGGGTGGACCTGTCCTATCGCCACACCGCCGCAATGCAAGCGGTCCAGCGCGAGGTCAGAAGCGGCGCATTGGGCAAGATCTTTGCTGCCGATTTGCTGTTCCACAACGCCTACGGCCCGGGCGCGGGGTGGTTCTGGGACCCGGCACTGTCCGGCGGCGGGTGTCTCATCGACCTAGGCGTGCACCTGGTGGATCTTGCGTTGTGGCTGCTCGACTTCCCGGAAGTGAAGGACGCACGTGCGAGCCTGCTGCGGGAGGGCAGACCGGCCCAGCCGGGGGAAGTCGAGGATTATGCCTCGGCAGCGCTAACCCTGGCCGACGGCACCGACGTTCGTCTTGCCTGCTCGTGGAATTTGTCGGCTGGCCGTGACGCCGTCATCGAAGCGCGTTTCTACGGGACCGAAGGCGGCGCAGCGATGCGCAATGTCAGCGGGTCGTTCTTCGACTTTACGGCAGAAAAGTTCGACGGCCGCGAGACCGAAACGATCGCCTTGCCACCTGATGCATGGGGCGGCCGCGCCGCTGCGGACTGGGTGCGCAGATTAGCAGCCGGGGAGCGCTTTTCCGGAAGCACGAGCGGCCTCGCCGAAACGGCGCGCGTGCTCGATCGGCTCTACGGCCGCGCCTGACTGGCATCGCGGGCGAACTCGGTTTAGCAGCGGTGCCTCAGCCATAGGGGCGGCACGTGAGCGCAGATTTCCGAACCATTGCCATCATCGGACTTGGCCTGATCGGATCCTCGATCGCCCGAGCAGCGCGTGAGACGGTGCCTGGCGTTGCATTGCGCGGGTTCGATGCCGACCCGGAAATACGCCGCCGAGCGCGCGAGCTCGACTTCCTCGATTCCATCCCGGATGATGCTGGAAGCGCAGTCGCGGGCGCGGACCTCGTCATCCTGTGCGTGCCGGTGGGTGCGATGGGCAGCGCGGCACGTTCGATTGCCGAAGCGCTGGAACCGAACGCAATCGTCACCGATGTCGGTTCCTCGAAGGCGGCCGTCACGCATGAACTGCGTGCCGCACTTCCGAACGCAATTATCGTTCCCGGGCACCCCATTGCGGGCACTGAGAACAGCGGGCCGGAAGCAGGTTTCGCTGCCTTGTTCCGCGGCCGCTGGTGCATCCTTACGCCGGAGCAGGACGCGCCCGCCGACGCCGTTGAGCGCCTCTCGCGCTTCTGGGCAGCGCTCGGGGCGAAGGTCGAAGCGATGGCCGCCCACCAGCACGACTTGACGCTAGCGGTGACCAGCCATTTGCCGCACCTGATCGCCTTCACCATCGTTGGGACGGCCTCGGAACTCGAGAATGTGACCAAGGGCGAGGTGATCAAATATTCAGCGGGCGGCTTCCGCGATTTCACGCGCATCGCGGCTTCGAACCCGACGATGTGGCGCGACATCTTCCTCAGCAACAAGGATGCCGTGCTTGAAACGCTTCAGCGCTTCCTCGGCGATTTGAGTGGCCTGGAGGAAGCCATCCGCAAGGACGATGGCGAGGCGTTGTTTGACTGGTTCAGTCGCACGCGTGCCATCCGCCGCGCAATCATCGATCAGGGTCAGGACGTCGCTGCCGCCGACTTCGGCCGTGGGCCCGCCGCCTGACCAGCGAAGGTTGAATCACAACGCCCATCCCACTTCGGCCGTCAGGGTCCTGCCCGGGAACGGGTGGAACAGGAAGTAGCGCTTGTCCGTCAGGTTCTCAACGCCGACCGCCAGACGCCACTGCCTTTGAAGGCGAAGCGAAGCGCGCGCATCCAGTAGCAGATAGGGTTCGAACCCCTGGTAAGTGTGACCGACCACGTCGCTATTATCGATCGTGCCGTACGATCGGCTGGCGTAGCGCCCTGCCAAGGTAAGCGCCGCCAATTCGGAGGGCCGCCACGTCGCCACGAGGGTCGCCTTGCGCCGCGGGACCTGCGGGATCATTTTTCCTTCCGCCGCCTCGAACAAGGGATCGGACACGATCTTCGGGTCTACGAAGGTGGCGCTTCCGGCGAGGTCGAAACCTAGCAGAAGGTCGCGTCGATCGAACGCAACTTCGATGCCTTTGGTGCGTGTCCGGCCGATGTTCTGAACGAAGTTGAACAAGGTGGTCGAGCCCGGCACCAGCGGCGCGGTCTGCGAGAGAAGGGCATCCCGGACGCTTTCGGCGAACAGGGAGAGCCGCACTTTTCCGTGGTCGTTCCTGCGCTCAATGGACAGCTCCGCCGAGCGCCCCGATTCGGGCTTCAGGTCAGGGTTCGGCACGCTGAGCGTCGGGCCGGTCGAGATCGCCTGATAGAGCTCCGTCACCGTCGGAAAACGCAAGGCGCGGGCGGCGGAAAGGGTCACTGACCATTGCTGGGCGGGTAGCCAGCGAAGTGACGCCTTCGGCGACAGGCCTTTCAAAGACCGGCTGGGCTGATCGACGTTCAGCGCGGGCGCCGACGAGAAGTTGAACCCGTCATACGCCCGCCACCATTCATACCGCGCGCCCACGGTCATGCTCCACTTCGGCGCCAGTCTCCATTGGTCCTGCGCCCACATCGCAATGGTCCGCGTGTGACCGGCCGATTCCTGGGTAAGGACCCCTTCGTCACCACCCCGCCAGTCTTCCGCAGCGAACCGACGGTTGCTGAGGGCGAATTGATCGTAGTGAACACCTGCATTGAGATCGTGAGCGGCGAGCGCCCTCCAACCGAGCTTCGCGTCGATGGTTCTCCAGCCGGTCCCATCGAGCTGGACGATTGACCCTGCTCCACCTTCCTCTGCGGCGGGAAGCGCGGTGGACGGTATGCGCTGCTTGTCGCGGCCATAAACGTAAACCGATCCGATCAGGGACCAGGACAATGCATCGTGCTCCCCTTCGATGGTGAGCGCGTGCATCCAGTGGCGCTGGTCCAGCCTGTAGACCTGGTTTGAAAAGGAACTGGCGGCGATCGCCACACGGCGTCCATCGATATTCACCACCCCGGCGAACACCTCGCCGTCGACGCCTGACAGATACGTATCCGAATGTGAGGCGGTGTCGTTGAGGAACAACCCGGTCTGCCATATCGCCCGAATCGAAGGCGTCAGATCGACCGCCAGCTTGACCCGGACATTGTCCTGCAAGTGGTGCTCGAACCCGCCTGCCCCAAGGGTGTAGATGGGCTGGCCGGTCCGATTGCGCCCCTCGATCGCGCCGGTGACGGGAAGTCCGCTGGCCGAGGTAGCTGCCGGCTGCGCGATGGTGACGTAGGCGAGCGGCTGGCTCCGGCTGTCTGCATGATTTGCAGCAACGAACCAGGAGAACGGCCCTGCCTTGTCCCCGATGGTTCCAGCGAGCTGATAGGCCGGATATTTCCCATGGGTGTCATATTGGTCGAAACTCTGGACGTTCGCGGCCGCGCTCGCGGACATTTCGAGCTTGTCCGGCATGCGTGTCGCGAAGTTCACGACTGCACCGATCGAGTTGCCGGGATATGCCGCGGAGAAGGGCCCGTAGAGGACATCTACGCGCTGAATCTCTTCGGGCGAGATCATGCCCCAGCGCGGTGACGCAAAGCTGTTGTTGTTGCCGATCAGCGCCGACAGCAGCACCCCGTCCGCGTAGATCAGGCTCCTCGCACTTGCGCCAACACCCGAGGTTCGGGTGGCAAGCGGTGCCTGGGTGTCGCCGATGTGACGCTTCCGGACCAACAAGCTTGGGAAATAGCGCAGCGAGTCCTCAACATTGCGGACGTTGTTCGTCACCTTCAATTGCTCGGCCGTTTCGCCTTCTTTCGTATTCGGAGCCTTCTCGGCATCCGTGCGCGTACCGACCACGACGATCGTGGCGGTATCTTGCGCCTGCGGAGGCGCATCGCTGAATATCATTTCTGGTCACCTGATTGAGTTCGCGGACAGCGGATCAGGCGAGCGTGGGTGGCCCTCGGGAGGGTGGCGGTGGCGCTGGGGGCCCGGTGGAGAATGGGGCCACATGGCTTGCAGCGACGGATTCGACGAAGGTGGCCGCGAAAACGTGCGGGTTCTGCGGGGGAACGTCAGGCAACGTGAAGCCCGCAAGAAGTGGGGCGAACGCGCAGTCGGCAGCGCCGCCTTCGTGCCGCTTCCCACCATGGTCGCTCTGCTGCTCGTGCTGGCCGGCGATGTGGTGATGGGAAGCCATCTTGGGCGGTTCAGCCGCGCGGCAAGGAACCAGCGCAAAAGGTCTGCTAGCGTCCCCGGCCGGCATCCATCCCGCCGGAACCAACATGCGCAATGCGAGCCCCAGCGCGAGAATCGAGATCAGAAGCGGGCGGGACTTCAGGAGCACCGACGGCTCATAGCTCAATTTTCGGTTAGCCTGCTATCCGTCGAGGTATGTGAGTTCGCCCAAGGATCTTGGGGCTATGGTGCCCAGGGACGGGATCGAACCGCCGACACTGCGATTTTCAGTCGCATGCTCTACCAACTGAGCTACCTGGGCCCATTGCAGGGCGATCCCGCCAGCTGGCAGGCGCCTGACCTGAGCTGCGCCGGGGGCGCGGCCTGAGGGCGGAGCGGTCCCTAACCTTCGCCGCTTTCGCTGTCCACCCCGGCAGGATCAACTGGCGGGCCGGGAATTCGATAACCGTCGCCAAGCCACTTCAACAGGTCACGATCCTTGCAGCCCCGGCTGCAGAAAGGGCCATGTTGGCTGGTGGGCGGCTTCCCGCAAACGGGACAGGGCTTAGGCTGGCTCGGCATAGGCGCCCGACATGGCGAT
>JBJMUK010000158.1:0-2547 GCA_045811225.1 Sphingomicrobium sp.
GAGCCGCAATCGGAGATTTCGATCAGCGAAGCGCTGCGCTCGCCCCAGTTCATCATCTTGGTGCTGACTAATTTCTTCTGCTGCGCAACGCATTCGGGCCCGATCTTCCACACGGTGAGCTATGCAGTGAGTTGCGGGATCCCGCTGATGGCGGCGGTGACGATCTACAGCGTCGAAGGATTCGCCGGCCTGTTCGGCCGCATCGCCTTCGGCATTGCCGGAGACAGGCTCGGCGCGAAGCACGTGCTCGTCTTCGGCCTGATGACGCAGGCGGTCGGCACGCTCGGCTATTTGTTCGTGCGGCAGATCGGCGAATTTTACGCCGTCGCTGCCGTTTTCGGTTTCATCTACGCCGGAACCATGCCGCTTTACGCAGTGATCGCGCGCGAGAATTTCCCGCTGAAAATGATGGGCACGGTGATCGGCGGAACGGTGATGGCCGGCGGTCTCGGAATGGCGACCGGGCCGGTGATCGGCGGGATCATCTACGACACTTATGCGACGTACAGCTGGCTGTTCATCGTCGCGTTCGCGATGGGGATTGGCTCCGTGCTGATCGCGCTGACGTTCAAGCCGTTTCCGAGGGAGCAGGTGGTCGTTCCGCCCGCATGACAACCGATGTTGCTGCCCTGCTTATGGGAGCCCCCGCTGATTTTATTGGCGCGACGCCCTGCACATCGGCTCATTCGCCCATCCGAATTTGACGAGTCCGTTTCGGAAGCCGCGCTAGTCCTCGACACCTATCGCGGCTTCCGATCCAGCGACTCCGGAGGGGCTTTCAATGAGGTTCGTGGCGCAGCTCCTTGCGGCGGTGTTCGCCTGCTCTATCAGCGCCGCGGCGGATGCGGAGGCGCCGCCGTCGGAGGTCGAGCAGCTGCGCGAGGCGATGAAATCAGCCCGCTGGACGGGGCCGCTGCTGGCATCCAATGCGGAGACGCTGCCCAAGGGGCACTTCTATACCGAGCCATATTTCTTCGACGTCATTTCCGGTGGCAAGCACAACCCCGGATCGAGTGGATTCTACCAATATGGGCTGCGCGACAACTGGACCGTTGGGATTCAGCCGTTCTTCTCGTTGGGCGTGCGCAGACATAATCGCGACGTCGCGATCGGGGACTTCAAGCTGCTGTCGCAGGTCCGGCTTAGCCATTTCACACCTGAACATCGCGTCCCGAGCGTGGCACTCGTGACGAACCTTGTGCTTCCCACTGGAAAGCACGATCACCTCGGCGAGTTCAGGAGCGGCCACGGCTCGGGCTCCTTCGCGCCGGAGATCGGCATCAATGTGCAGCAATATTTTCTGCTGAAGAACGGACGGCTGCTGCGCGGACGGATCAACATCCTCAAGGACTTTCCGCTGCGTACCGACGTTCGGGGCCGCAGTGTCTATGGCACCGGCCCGGATTTTCGCGGCCGCGCCCGGCCGGGCTCCAAGACGACGATGATCGTCGGTGCGGAGTACAGCCTCACCAGAGAATGGGTGCTCGCGTTCGATGTCGAGGCCGACCATTGGGGCAGCACCCACGTATCGGGCCGCCACGCGCCCGGGGGCCCGCTGGTGAAGCAAACTTCGCCGGGAAGCTGGAGCGTCGGCTTCGCTCCCGCGGTCGAATATAATTGGAGCGACCGCAGCGGCGCCATTTTCGGCGTGTGGATCATTCCCAAGGGTCACAACACGCATTCCTCGGTTACGCCGGCGATCGCCATCCAGCGCTTCTGGTAAAATTGCGGTCCGCTCATGCGGCCGACCTCAAAAGCTGATAAGCAATTCATCGCTTGGCCATGACGGGGTAGGCCGCAAGGGCTCAGTGCGCTGGTTCAACTCGAACCTAGGAAAGGCGCTTGAAATGGCGAAAATTCTCTGCGTCCTCTACGACGATCCGAGCGCTGGTTACGCCACGAGCTATCCGCGCGATGACCTGCCCAAGATCGAGCGCTACCCCGACGGACAGACCCTGCCGACCCCGAGCGCGATCGACTTCACCCCGGGCCAGTTGCTCGGCAGCGTGTCCGGCGAATTGGGGCTGAGAAAATTCCTCGAAGCCGCCGGGCACCAGTTCGTCGTAACCTCGGACAAGGACGGGCCCAGCTCAGTCTTCGAGCGCGAGCTGGTGGATGCCGACGTCGTCATCTCCCAGCCGTTCTGGCCGGCTTATCTGACCGCCGAGCGCATTGGTAAAGCAAAGAATCTCAAGCTCGCGATCACCGCCGGCATCGGTTCCGACCATGTCGATCTGCAGGCCGCGGGCGAAGCCGGCATGACCGTCGCCGAGGTCACCTACAGCAACTCGATCAGCGTCTCCGAGCACGTCGTGATGATGATCCTGTCGCTGGCTCGAAATTATCTGCCATCATGGGAGGTGGTGAAGGCCGGCGGCTGGGATATCGCCGACTGCGTCGAACGCTCCTATGATATCGAAGGCATGCACGTCGGGACCGTCGCTGCGGGACGGATTGGCACGGCGGTACTCAAGCGCCTCAAGCCGTTCGACGTCCATCTCCATTATACCGATCGGCACCGGCTCCCCGCGGAGGTCGAGCGCGAGC
>JBJMUK010000159.1:0-4666 GCA_045811225.1 Sphingomicrobium sp.
GTCCTGTCGGCGCGCGGGTCGAAGTCGTTCAGCCAGCTGTACCGGTCGACCATTCCCCAGGCGAGCACGTCCCTGAGCTGCGGATAGCTCAGCATCAGGTCGAGATAGGCCTTCGCGTAATCGGCAACCATGCGGTCGCGCGCGGCCGCATCAGTCGGCGCCATGCGGTCGTTCACGTCGAATTCGGTGATTGCGATCCGGTAACCCATGCCCACCACGTCATCGAGGAAGCGGCGCCACGGCCCCCCGGACTCGCGCACGATCTCCGCGACCGTGCGCGGCTTCAGAAGGCGAATGTGCGACTGGATTCCGAGCGTGTCGACGGGCGTTCCCCGCTTGCGGAAGCCTGCGAGCAGGTCGAGCACGCCGCGCATGTGCGTCTCGTCCTCGCCGTTCCGCTCCCAGCTCATGTAGTCGTTGTAGACGAGCTGGGCGTGGGGAGCCTCGGCCCGGGCCGTGTGGAACATGAGGTCGATCATCGCCTCACCCCCCATCGCGCGGCTCATCACCGTATCCCGGATTTCACCGGTGGCCGGCTCGATCGCCTCGTTGACGACGTCGTAGGACGAGATCTTGGTGCCGTAGCGGCGCGCAACCGTGCGCACATGCGCCGTCAGCAAATTGGCGGCCGCGGTCGCGGGCTGGGCACCGAAGTCATGCTTCACAAGCCATTCCGGGAACCACTTTTCCGGAAACCAGAAAAGCGTGTGCCCCCGAAGCTTGAAGCCGCGCTTGATGGCGTAATCGGCAACGGCGTCGAACTGGCGAAAGTCGAACGCCTGGGTGCGGCGCGAAAACTGCCACTTGAGTTCGTTTTCCGGCACCAGCACGCCGCACTCGCGTTCGAGGATGCGGGTGTAGGCCGGATTGGCGAAGCTGCCGCGGTCCGCGCCCGGTGGACCCCAGGCGATTGCCGATCCGAACATGCGGCCGGTGCGCTGCGCGAGCGCATTCAGCGAAGATGGATTCGATGTGGTTACTGCTGGACGCGGACCGGTGCACGCAGACAAGGCGAGCGCACCGCCGACAACCAGGCTTTCGCGCCTGCTGACGTTCATTATCTCTCCCCTTGGTAGCGCTATCAGTGGTAGGGCACAGGGGACATTGTCAACGCGTTCCGGAAAGGACTCCGTAGAAAAATGCTGCGCCTGTTGCATCTCGCACAGATTTTATGCGGTCTGGTCCTTGCTTCCGTCGTCACATCTCCCGTTCGGGCAGAAGACAGCTACAATCTCTGGCTGCGTTACGTGCCGGCCGACGATCGGACGAAGACCGAATATGTCCAACGAACCGCTGCGGTCGTTCAACAATCGAACAGTGCGACGCTCCGAATTGCTGCCGAGGAGTTGAGCCGAGGGATTACGGCCATCGCCGGCCATCCTCCCGGGACCAAGCTACAGGACGGCGCGGTCATCATCGGGACTCCTTCGTCATCGCCGTTGATCGCGATGTTGAAGCTACCGCTGCAGTCGCTTGGTGCGGAGGGGTACCTTATTCGGTCAATCCGGATTGGCGGCAGGCACGTGACAGTCATCGCCGCGAACCGCGACGCCGGCGTGCTGTACGGCAGTTTCGCACTGCTGCGCCGGATGCAAACGGGTCAGCCGCTCACCAATCTGAACCTCCGCGATGCACCCCGCTACGATCGGCGCATGCTCAACCATTGGGACAATCTCGATGGAAGTGTCGAGCGCGGTTATGCGGGCAAGTCGCTGTGGAGCTGGGCGACGCTCCCGGCGATCGAGCGCCGCTATCTCGACTATGCGCGGGCGAATGCTTCGGTCGGCGTGAACGGAACCGTCCTCAACAACGTGAACGCCAGCGCCGACATCCTTACCGCGCCATATCTCGCCAAGGTGAAGGCGCTCGCCGACGCGTTCCGGCCTTATGGCATTCGCGTCTATCTGTCGGCGCGCTTCTCCGCGCCCATCGATCTTGGTCACCTGAAGACGGCCGACCCTTCGGACCCCCAGGTACGCGCCTGGTGGAAGGCGAAGGCGGACGAGATTTACGGGCTGATCCCCGACTTCGGCGGTTTCCTGGTCAAGGCCAACAGCGAAGGGCAGCCGGGACCGCAGGGATATGGCCGGACCCATGCCGACGGCGCCAACATGCTTGCGGATGCGATGTCACCGCATGGTGGTGTCGTGATCTGGCGCGCCTTTGTCTATTCGATGTCCGCCGACCAGGATCGCATTCGCGCGGCCTATGACGAGTTCACGCCGTTCGACGGCAAGTTCCGGCCCAACGTCATCCTGCAGGTTAAGAACGGCCCCCTCGATTTCCAGCCGCGCGAGCCTTTCAGCCCGCTGTTCGGCGCGATGCCGAAAACGAAGATGGCGATGGAAGTGCAGGCCACCAAGGAATATCTCGGCTTCTCTACGCACCTCGTCTTCCTCGGACCAATGTGGTCGGAAGTGCTGCGCAGCCGCACCGCGCGGCCCGGTCCAAACAGTGACGTGGCGGACACGATCACGACCGTGGCGGGCGTCGCCAATACCGGGTTGGACCGGAACTGGAGCGGATCGGACTTCGACCAGGCCAATTGGTATGCGTTCGGACGGCTCGCCTGGAATCCCGATGCAGATCCGGCCGGCATTGCGGAAGAATGGACGCGGATGACGTGGGGCAACAATCCGCGGATCGTCTCAGCCATCGTTACGATGATGATGCGGTCGCGCCAGGCGACGGTCGACTATATGACTCCCCTGGGACTGGCCCATCTCATGGGCACCAATCATCACCACGGACCAGCGCCATGGGTGTCCGACCTGTCGACACCGAGCTGGAACCCGGCGTATTTCCACCGCGCCGATCGCAATGGCATCGGCTTCGATCGCACGCGCACCGGAAGCAATGCGGTTGCGCAATATGCTCCGAAAGTGGCGCAGCACTTCGCCGATCTCAATGCAGTGCCGGATGCTTATCTGCTCTGGTTCCATCACTTGCCGTGGACTTACCGCATGCCTTCCGGCCGAACCCTTTGGGATGAGATGGTCGAGCGATATGACCGTGGCGTAGCCGAAGTGGCAACAGCGCAGGCGCAATGGACGGCCTTGGCGCCATCAATCGATCCCGAGAGACACCAGGCGGTGACGGCGAAGCTGGCGCAGCAAACAAAGGAAGCCCGCTGGTGGCGCGATGCGTCGATAGCCTATTGGCAGAGTATCAATGGCCTGCCTTTGCCGGCGGGCCACCCGGCGCCAGCGCACCCGCTCAGTCACTATCAGGCGATCCATTTCGACAAATTGCCCGGCACCCCCTAATCAGGAGACAATGACGCCGATGAGCGTTGACCGTCGGTTGAGGAGACAATTGATGCGATCATCCCTCCTGCTTTTGCTCGGACTGGCGAGTTGCGCGCCCACCTCGGTGCAGCCGGATACGGACGTGTTTGCCAAGGAGATCGCCGGCCGCGCGCAAGGCGCCACTTCAAGCTGCATTTCGACGTTCGGTGGCCAGAATCTCCGCGTCGTGAACCCCGCCACCGTCGCCTACGGGCAAGGCAAAACCATCTATATCAACCACCTGAGGTCCGCATGTCCGGCACTCAGCCAGTTCAACACCATCATCGTGGAGATGCAGGGCAGTCAGTACTGCAGCGGCGACCATGTGAGGGGGCTGGAACCTGGCGCAATCATACCCGGCCCGACCTGCTTCCTCGGGAACTGGACCGCTTACACCAAGCCGTGACGGGCATCTTCTAAGGCAGCCCCGCTCGCGCTAGGGACATCGGCGCAACTCGTGGGGTGAACGAATGAAGGAAGCTGGGCCGGTCCGCCGGATCGTCATCGTCGGCGGCGGAACTGCCGGGTGGATGACCGCTGCGGCATTAACCCGCTTCGTCGGGGCGGGGCGTCGGATCGTCCTCATTGAATCCGAAGCCATCGGCACTGTCGGCGTCGGCGAAGGGACGATCCCTCCGGTCAATGAGTTCAACGTCCAGCTTGGCGTTCCGGAAGCCGAGTTCGTTCGGGAAACCAAGGCGAGTTACAAGCTTGGGATCGAGTTCGTGGACTGGACCGAGGAGGGTCGCAGCTACTTCCACCAGTTCGGCAACATCGGGCAGCCGGTCGACGGTGTTCCGCTTTATCAACTGTGGCTGAAGTATCGGGATCGGCAGGACGTCGGCCCGCTTTCCACCTATTCGATCTCCGCGGCTGCAGCCCGGCAGTTCCGCTTCGCCCACCCGAGCAATGACTTGAGCTCACCGCTGTCCGGGTTGGCCTACGCCTACCACTTCGACGCAAGCCTCTATGGCGCTTACCTGCGCCGCTACGCCGAAGCGCGAGGTGCCGAGCGGATCGAGGGCAAGATCGTCAGCGTCGACCGCGATGGCGAGAGCGGGGACGTGACTGCGGTTCGCCTGGAGGGAGAACGCGTCGTCAAGGGCGACCTGTTCGTGGATTGCTCCGGATTCCGGTCACTGCTGCTTGGGGAGAGCATGGGGGTCGCGTTCGATGACTGGAGCCACTGGCTGCCGTGCGACCGCGCCATCGCAGTGCCCTGCGAGCGGACCGAACCGCTCACCCCGTTCACGCGATCCACCGCGCGCCCAGCAGGATGGCAGTGGCGCATTCCACTGCAGCATCGGACGGGCAACGGCCACGTTTATGCAAGCGATCACATGAGCGACGACGATGCGGAACGCACCCTCATCGACAGC
>JBJMUK010000160.1:0-11245 GCA_045811225.1 Sphingomicrobium sp.
GGCCTGGGCGCCGCAGTCCACGCAAATCGCCAGGGATGCGCCGCGACCCTGCAATTCTACGAGCGCTTTTCCTGACGGGCCGTAGCCCTCCATCAAGCGGTCGGGAATGTAGACGATTGGATCAGCGCCCAGTCGGCGAAGAAGAAGCACAAGGAGGGCGGCGCTGGTCGCTCCGTCGACGTCATAGTCGCCGAAGATGGCCACCCGCTCCCCGACCTGCACCGCATCGGCCAGCCGGATCGCACCTTTGTCCATGTCCTTGAAGCAGGACGGATCGGGTAAGAAATCGCGGATGGTGGGGGTGCGATGGCGGGCCAGGTCGTCCCGCGCAACACCGCGCGCCAGCAGCAGCTCGTCTACCAACGCATCCGGCGTAAGGCCCGGCTCGCCCGAGCTTCGCCAGCGCCAGGGTTGGCCGGTGATCGACTGTTCAACGTTGAGCGCGAAGGTCATGAGATGATTGTAGCTGCGCGAGGCAGCCGGTCCAGCACTCAGTCGTGCCAGCGATGATGCTCGGCAGTGACGCGGCGCACTGTGCCGGAGCTTGCCCGCATGACGATGCTTTCGGTCTTGAGTGAATTGCGCCGCCGGTGAACGCCACTTAGCAGCGACCCGTCCGTCACACCTGTAGCAGCGAAGATGCAGTCCCCCTTCGCCATTTCGTTAAGAGCATAGGTGCGGTCGAGGTCTAGGATGCCCCAGCGGCGCGCACGGGCGACTTCGTCATCGTTGCGGAATACCAGACGTCCCTGCATCTGCCCGCCGACGCAGCGCAGCGCAGCCGCGGCGAGCACGCCTTCAGGTGCACCTCCAACACCCATGTACAGGTCGATTCCTGTGGCAGGGTTCGTCGTGGCGATCACGCCGGCAACGTCACCGTCAGGAATCAGCATGATGCCGCAGCCGACTCCCCGAAGTTCCGCAATCATCTCATCGTGCCGCGGACGATCCAGTGCGCAGACGATGATTTCGCGGGGGTCAACGCCCTTCGCTTCCGCGAGCGAACGCACGTTAGCGGAAGGCGAGCGCGAGAGGTCGACCGTACCCTCCGGATAGCCCGGGCCGATCGCAATTTTTTGCATGTAGGTGTCGGGCGCATTGAGGAGGCCGCCCTCCTCCGCGATGGCCAGCACCGCTAGTGAGTTGGGACCAGCCTTCGCCGTAATGGTGGTGCCTTCTAGCGGATCGAGGGCGATGTCGATCTTCGGGCCCTCGCCAATGGCTGAGCCAACGCGCTCGCCGATGAATAGCATCGGGGCCTCGTCGCGTTCGCCCTCGCCGATCACGACTGTCCCATCCATCGGCAGCTCATTCAGCGCTCGGCGCATGGCCTCGACGGCCGCTGCGTCCGCCGCCTTTTCGTCACCCCGGCCGATCAGTTTCGAGGCCGCGATTGCGGCAGCCTCCGTAACCCTCACCATCTCCAGAACAAGGACGCGGTCGAGGATCGAGGATGCGTTTGGAGCGGTCATGCAGGCGCTCTATGCGCCCTCGCAATCCCTGTCGAGGTTGGATCGGTCAGTCCGCCTGCTTGTCCGACGTAGGCTTGCTCGTGGCCTTCATTTGGGCGTCCAAGTCGGCCGCGTCCTTAGTCAGCTCGGGCATCATCTTCATGATCTCCGGCAGCGCCTGAAAGGTGCCTCGCATCACGTCAGGCTCAAACCAGAGTCCAACCATCTCTCGCCCGTAGGCCGCACCCGTCGGCGTCGCGAGGAAGGTGCGAATTTCGGCCAGTTGCGCAGCGTCGAACTTGCGTGCCAGCGCTCGGGACATGCCCTCGCGGAACTTCGGCTCCGCAGCGTCGCCAAACTTGACGAACATCGTGGAGGCGAAGGCCCGGACGGCCGCCAGCTTGGCGTCGAAATTCGGTTCCTTCTTGGCGATCATCACCCGAAGAGGCTCCGTGCTTGGCGGAGTATCCTTCTTCTCCTTGCCCGGCGGAAGCATGCCTGCGAAATCGGCTTCGCTCATATTGAGCACGTGATCGACAGTCCGGTCCATGAAGCCGTTCAGGGCCTGCGCATAGGCGCCCTTCGGGAACATCGTCATCACGTTCTCGCGCGCGGCCGCTAGCCGGACTGGGTCCGGCTCCGAGCCGGCCGGGAAGAACTTGTCGAAGACCTTCATCATCATCGCCATCGCTTCGATGGGACTGACCGGCGGCACTGCCGGCTTGGTTTTCGCTGCAACGGAAGTTTTGGGGCGCGAGCTTACGGCGCGCGGCTTGGTAACGGGCGTGGCAGTGGTCGCGGCAAGCGCGATCATGAAGTGCAATGGCAACAGACTATCCCCCTCGGATAGCCCTGCCTATTGCGCAGTGGCGGTTCTTTCAAGTTCCTGCGTGGAGGCCGTGTCGGGCCTATTCGACCTCGGCTTCATGTTCCAGGATGTCGGTGCGGATCCGGACGGACCGCGAGCCAAGTCGAGTCTCGATCAGGAAGATGGAGAAACCCAGGCCCACTGCAACCATCGACCCGATGAACAACAGGGCCACGGTGGTTCCAAACTGCGCCTCCGTAAGCGCCGCTGCGAACAGGACGATCACCACAAGGCAGGTCAGAACCGCCGCGAGGACGGAGAAGAAGATGGCCTGGCTCACCAGAGCCATGCGGCGGTCGAGAATTCGAATTTCGCCGAGCAACCGGTCATGCTCTTCACCGCGAGAACGAAGGATCAGGGGTTCGAGGGTTCTTGCGCGGTCGATGATCCGGGCGAGGCGGCCGGCACAGACGTTGAGGAAGGCACCCACGCCGGCAAGTAGGAAGATCGGCGCGACCGCGAGTTGAATGATGTGGGCGACCTGCGTCGCGGAGGATGCCTGGATGTCGGGCAGCATTAGATAGTTGATTGGCCATTTGGGCGAATGCAACTCGCCGTTTCCAGGAGCATCATGCCGTTCACGACGAAGCTCAGCGCCAGAATCCAGGCGAAGCTCGCGATCACGCCCGGAGTCGGCCCGAACAGCCCGACCACCAGCGTGGCGATCGAGATGCCGGCCAGGAGCAGCAGCCCCAATCCCAGATCCGTCGCGGCAGACACCCACGTCCATCTGCGCACTGAACCCCCGCAGCGAGTGCTTGAGACAATCAGTACCAGTCCCCGCAAGAGAAGCCAGGCGACGACGAGGTAGAGCGTCGGAAAGAAGTGAGTCACCGGACTCAGGACCAGCATGAGCCCAGCCGCGGTGGTCAAGCCGCCCGCGAACATCGTGAAGAGGCGGGCTTCATCACGCTGCGTTCCGGCAAGGATCTCGACCAGGCCTGCTGCCAGCAACAGCGATCCGACGACATTGGCTCCGGGGATCCGATCGGCGAACGGGAGCAGAGCTGCTCCAGCGCTCAACAGAATGATGACCACACCTGCGGTTGTGATCAGGCGGGCCCTGTTGCGGGCGGATCGACGCTCAATCGCCATGGGGGAATAACCTTAGCAAACGCGCCCCGTTCCAGCCATTCAGCTCGCCAACATCTTCTTGACGCCCCTAGCAGCCTGACGAAGCCGATGTTCATTCTCCACCAGGGCGATACGGACGTAGCCTTCGCCTTCTTCACCAAAGCCCACCCCCGGCGCCACCGCGACACCTGCCTCGGTCAGCAGTCGCTTGGAGAATTCGACGGAACCGAGATTGTGAAAGCGCTCGGGAATGGGCGCCCACGCGAACATGCTCGCTTCCGGAACCGGAATTTCCCATCCAGCGCGGCCGAAGCTTTGCACCAGAACATCGCGCCGCTTCTTGTACAGCTGTCGGTTCTCTTCGATGATGTCCTGAGGTCCATTCAGGGCGGCGCACGCCGCCGCTTGGATCGGCGTGAAGGCGCCATAATCGAGATAGGATTTCACGCGGGTCAGTGCGCTAATGAGGCGCGCATTGCCGACCGCGAAGCCCATGCGCCAGCCGGCCATCGAATAGGTCTTCGACATGGACGTGAACTCGACCGCGACTTCCTTCGCGCCGGGAACCTGCAGGATTGACGGCGTCGGCGTGTCGCCGAAGTAGATTTCCGCATAAGCGAGGTCGGAGATGACGATCAGCTCATGCTCGCGGGCAAACTCCACCAGGCGCGTATAGAAGGCGATATCCGCGACATAGGCCGTGGGGTTCGAGGGATAACCAACCACGAGGACTTTTGGCCGGGGCACGGTGAAGCGCACCGCGAGACGTAGCCGCTCGAAGAAATCCTCACCGGGGGCGGCGGGGATCGAGCGGATCGCAGCACCGGCGATGATGAAGCCGAATGTGTGGATCGGATAGCTTGGGTTCGGCGCGAGAACGACATCGCCCGGCGCGGTGATTGCCTGCGCAAGGTTGGCAAGGCCTTCCTTGGAGCCCAGCGTGACGATGACTTCCGTTTCGGGGTTCAATTCGACGCCGAACCGCCGCTGGTAATAGGCCGCCTGCGCGCGCCGCAGCCCCGGGATGCCTTTGCTGGCGGAATAGCGATGGGCGGTAGGCTTGCTTGCGACTTCGCATAGCTTTGCAATCACGTGCGGTGGCGGAGCACCGTCGGGATTGCCCATGCCCAGGTCGACGATGTCTTCACCTGCTGCGCGTGCCGCGGCCTTCATCGAATTTACTTCGGCAAAGACATAAGGCGGCAGTCGCTGGATGCGGTAAAAATCGTCGGTCATAGCCGTTCATCTCATGACGATGATGTTGCGGTGCGGCAAGCCCGCTTCGACTTTCGCTGCATTCCCTCGTACATTGGCGACATGGACGATCATACGAAGAGCGCGCCGGCAGGCTACCCGAATCTTGAGGATTGGCAGCACTGGACGCTGGTGATGGGCAAGGCACAGCAGATGCTGATGGAGGCATGGGCGGATGGAGTCTCCAAGGACCAGCCTTTCCCCTCATGGCCTTCAGCAAGTGCCTTTGGCTTCGGTACTCCAGCTATGGGGGAAGGCGGTCGGGAGGCTGGCATGAAAAGCGGAGCCGCAGACCCGCTGGCACTGATGACAGCGGGCGCGCAGGCCTGGGCCAAGGGTCTGGAAGCCTGGGGGCAGATGCTTGGTGGCGCGACGCCGGCTGAGCCGACAAACGTCCGCGACCGGAGATTCGCAGCGCCGGAGTGGAGCGAGAACCCGCTCTTCAACACCATCCGCCAGACCTATCTTTCCCTCTCCGACCGGATGCTTGGGTCGGTGAATGAGATTGAAGGCGTGGACGAGGAGACACGCGCGAAGTTGATGTTCTCGGTGCGCAACTTTGTCGACGCGATGAGTCCGTCGAACTTCGCCCTGACCAATCCTCAGGTGCTGAAGAAGACGATCGAGAGCCGTGGTGAGAACCTGCTCCGCGGGTTGTCCAACATGCTTCGGGACATTGCAGCCGGGCAGATGACCCAAAGCAAGCCCGGCGCATTTGAGGTCGGCAAGAACCTCGCCACCACGCCAGGCAAGGTGATCAAGGACACGCCGCTCTACCAGCTCATCCAGTACACGCCGACGACCGACAATGTCCTTGCGACGCCGGTGGTGGTCTTCCCACCCTGGATCAACCGCTTCTACATCCTCGATCTCACGCCCGAGAAAAGCTTCGTCAAATGGTGCGTGGAACAGGGCATCACCTTGTTCATGGTCAGCTGGAAGTCGGCCGACGAGTCCATGAAGGACGTCAGTCTCGACGATTATGTCCTGCGCGGCCAGGTGGACGCCGTTGACACCGTGCGTGAGCTGCTCGGCGTCGAAGGCGTGCACGCGGTGGGCTATTGCGTGGCGGGCACCACGCTTGCCGCAACCCTGGCCTATCTGCAGGCACAGGGTCAGTCAGAGAAGATCAGGTCAGCTACCTTCTTCACGGCGCAGGTCGACTTCGCACGGGCCGGCGATCTGAAGCTGTTCCTTGGCGATGAAGTCATGGGCCTGTTGCAGCAGCTGACCGCGGAAAACGGATATCTCGACGGCCGCTACATGGCCGCGACCTTCAACCTGCTGCGCGGGCGCGACCTGATCTGGAATTACGTGGTTAACAACTACCTGCTCGGCGAGGAGCCGCCACCGTTCGACCTGCTGCATTGGAACAGCGATACGACCAACCTGCCGGGCAGCTGGCACCGCGATTATCTCGAAACGCTCTACCGCGGGAACAAGCTGATCGAAGCCGGTGCGATCAAAGTGGCCGGCGTCGGGATCGATCTCGAACGCGTGAACGTCCCAAGCTACATCCAGGCCGGCCGCGAAGACCATATCGCGCCGCCTGAGAGCGTCTGGAAGGTGATGAACCACCTCGGCGGCGACAAGCGCTTCGTTCTTGCCGGTTCAGGGCACATCGCCGGCGTCGTGAACCATCCTGCGGCGGGCAAGTACCAATATTGGATCAACGAGGCTCAGCCCGAGAGCCTGGAAGCGTTCGTTGAAGGCGCAGTCGAACATAAGGGCAGTTGGTGGCCGGACTGGGTCGAGTGGCTGCGCAACATCGATAGTACGACAGTCAAGGCGAAGGGTGCGCGAGTCCCCGGCGAGGGAAAGCTGAAGGCAATTGAGGACGCACCGGGACGGTACGTGAAGGAGCGCTAGCGCCGTTCATATTGCCAGTGCCGTTTCTTGCCTTCGGATAGCCATTCGACTGCGGTGGCGATCCGCTTGGCGCGCGTGGCATCCCGTTTGGCGTCGGCGATCCATTCAACATAATCGCGTTGAGCGCTTGGAGCGAAGGCATCAAAGGCCTGCCTTGCAGCAGGAGCCTCATCGAGCGCCGCCAAAAACTCCGGATGCATCTCGTATCTTGGTCGGGCGCTGGCTTTCGCTTTGCGAGGAGCCGGGTCGGCAGTTGAAAGCTTTGCGGCATCCACGATCAGGCGATCCAGCTCAACGTCCGCCGGCAGATCTCCGACCGATCGCAGCTTGCCGAACTGTCCCATCGCGTCGTCGTCGGCCGCTTGACCCCGCAATTCCTGCCCGCGCCAGAAATTAAGGGCGGCATGGGCTTTGAAGGCCGCTGTCATCAGAACGATCTTCCCGCCCAGCGTATAGGCCGGCATGCCCCACTTCAGCGTTTCTTCAACGTCTGGAAGAACCGCGTGAACCCGTTCTCGGACGTGATCGAGAATGGCCCGCGCAAACGGCTGTGCCCGCGCAACGTAGTCGTCGATGCGGGGCTCCCGCTTCAGAAGATGCCCCCGCCGAGCATCAATCGCAGCACGCCAACAGCAATGACGAAAAGGTTGAGGTTTCGCCCCGTATTACTGCGTGACGCCATGCCGAGAGCGGCGCCAACGACGGCAACGGGAATGATTGCCCAGTTCGCCCAGCCCAGGAGCGGCAGGAATGCGATTACGGCGAGAACGAGCGCGACGAGCCCGATGACGATGGAGACGATATTGAACATCGCGCCCGTTTAGCAGCAACTTGTGGGGCAGGAGAAGGAATAGAAAAGGCGATGTCCTATCCCTCTGTCCATACGGGATTTGTCAACGATCTTCGGCTAGTGGTGCTGGCGTGACTCCGGGTGAAGCAGCAGAAAACCGCTCGACCGCGGACCCATGGGCGGGGACGCGGGGCGTAGTTCTCCGGTTCGGGCTGATGTTCGCGGCTTTGGCGATCGGAAATTTCCTGCTGCTTCCGTTCATTGCCACGCAGATATACTTCCGTGACTATCTCGGCGACTTCCAGCTTTTCTGGCACATGTCCCAATACCCAATGACGGCGCTTTATGCCGAAGTGCCGTTCCCTTACCCCCCGACCGGGCTGCTCCTGATCAGGCCGTTCGGCCTTTTGCCTTTCCCTGCCGCTCTCATCGCGTGGTCCGCGGCCGGTTACGCAGCGGTTGCCTTCGCCATGCGCCACATGGCGGATGGCAGGGCATTCCTCATCAGCTTGTTCAGCGCGGCGCTGATGGGAGTGCTGATCGGCGGGCAGGTCAGCCTGTTCGTCGCCGCGCTGATTGCTGGTGGGATAACGGCCAAACGTCCCTGGCTCGCGGGCGTGCTTCTTGGATGCGCCGCGGTTATCAAGCCGCAGTCTCTGCTTGCTGCTCCGATAGTGCTGATTGCCGCGCGGCAATACCGCACGATCGCCTGGGCGTGTGCAACCGCCGTGGTCACCTTTGCCTGGACAGTCATTCTATGGGGCTTCGATCCGTGGCCGCGCTGGCTCGTGGGCCTGAAAGGCTTCCCTGGCTACCTGCGCGATCATGGCCTCGAGGAAGGAGACCGCGGCGTTTACGGTCTGCTGCTTCAGTTCGGCCTGCCGGGCTGGCTGTATGTGATTGGCATCCCACTGGGGATTGCCTGCGCGTGGCTGACCTTCCGCAGGCCTTCCGCGCCCGTGGACCGCTACATCGCCTTCGCTGTCTCGACGATCCTGATGTCGCCCTACACGCTCGGCTACGATCTCGCCGCTCTATCCATTGCTGCAACGGCTGTCCTTCTGGACAAGGAGCGGGAGCCAGCCATGTGGCTGGCGGCGGCACTCATCCTCAGTTCTATGCTCGCCAATTTCGGCGTGATCCTGTTCGCTGTGTTGATCGTCCGCCGCCACCTTAAGCGAGCAGGTCCAAGCACACTCCCCGAGGGCACCGCCGCATTCGCCTAGGACGGCTGGTTGGCGACCTGCCGCCGAATGCCCACGACGTATAGCAGGAGCGCCGTCCAGATCGCGCCGAACGCAATTGCGTGGGCACTCGTGAAGGCCTCGCCGTAAACGCCGACAGCGAGCAGGAACTGCAGCGTGGGCGCAAGGAACTGGAGCATCCCAAGCGTCGAGTAGCGCAGCTTGCGCGCAGCCGCCGTAAACAGCAGCAACGGCGTAGCCGTGACCAGGCCGGACGCGAGCAGCAGAACGGTGTCATGCGTGCTGGTCCCGAAAACTGGCCGGCCTGACGACGAACCGAATGCGAGCCACCCCGCCGCCAGGGGAAGCAGCAGCATGGTCTCGATCGTGAGGCCGGTGGACGAATCGACCGGCGCCACTTTGCGCAAGAGGCCGTACGTGGCGAAGCTGATGCAGAGGCCAAGGCTTATCCACAATTGGCTCAGTGCACCAATGGCCAGAGCAGCAATGCCGGCGCCGGCAATCGCCACGGCGATCCACTGCACCCGCGACAGATGTTCTTTCAGCACGAAGCGGCCCAGCAGCACATTCATCAGCGGATTGAGATAATAGCCGAGGCTTCCAGCCAGGATGTGACCGTGGGTGATGGCGTAGATATAGAGCAGCCAGTTGACAGCGATCAGGACGGCCGTGAGGGCAAGCAGCCCGAGTAATCGTTTCTGACGAATGGAGTCCGCCAGTTCACCCAGCTTGCTTGTGAATGCGAGCAGGGCCAGCAGCAGCGGGATCGACCAGATTACTCGATGGGCGACGACGTCCACCGCGGGTACGTCTGGGATCTGCTTGAAGTAGACGGGCAGGAAGCCCCAGCACCCATAGGCAGCAATGCCGAAGATGAAGCCCGTACGGCGTTGCTGAATCTCGGTTCCGGCGGCGTTCATGCGCGATGCGCCTAGCGGGGGTATCGGACAAGTAAAGGCGCATGATGAACGGCCACTTGGTTGAATCCTTGGTCGACGACTGCCACTAATGCGGAGAAGGAAGGCCTGGATGTTTCCGTCTCGTCGCCTCTGCTGGATCTTGGCCGTTGCCGGGGCCGTGGCCAGTTGCGCCTCGCCGCCAAAGGCAAAGCCCGTGGCGGCCGTCGTGATTGAGCCGCCGTCCAAGTCGGAAGGCTGGCGGCAACTCGCCACTCCTGCCGACGAATCTC
The DNA here is from genome assembly GCA_045811225.1 of Sphingomicrobium sp. Taxonomy (GTDB): domain Bacteria; phylum Pseudomonadota; class Alphaproteobacteria; order Sphingomonadales; family Sphingomonadaceae; genus Sphingomicrobium. Next base: position 9,701 of record JBJMUK010000160.1, read on the forward strand.
GGCTGCAGCGGATTGGCCTCGCCTGGGCCTCGGCACTGCAGGACGCCAACAAAGGTTTCGCAGCGCAGGTGCGGCAGGAAGGGGTCTTGCTGAAGCCGCGAGCTGCGCTCGCCCGTCCAGCGCCAACACCCGGCAGCTACAACTGCCGCCTGATCAAGCTCGGCAAGGTGAAGCCGAGAGCGCCTGCATTCGAAAAGTTTCAGCCTTTCTTCTGCTATGTCGAAGTGGAGGGCGACCTCCTCACCATCGTCAAGCAGACTGGCGACACGCGTCCGGCGGGCCGCCTTTGGGAAGATGACCTGTCAGACCGGCTGGTCTTCCTGGGCAGCCTGGCGCTCGGCAGCGAGGATCAGCCGAAGGCCTATGGCGACGATCCCAGGCGCGACATGGCCGGCGTGCTGGAGCGAGTCGGGCCGTTTGTATGGCGCCTTGTCATCCCGTGGCCGCAGGGCAATTCAAAGCTGGACGTTTTCGAACTTACGCCGGTGGAGAAGCAACCGGAATGAGCGAAGCCGGCCTGCTGGCCGACCCGGAGGAAGTGCGCGCTCACCTCATTGCCGCGGCCGCTGCGGGCCAGTCGATCACTTATTCAGAAATATTGAATCAGCTTGGCCACCAGTTCACGCGGCCGAAGATGCGCGCCCTCTGCAAAGTTCTCGGGTTCGTCGACGATGAAGCGGCTGAACGTGGCGAACCGGAGCTTGCCGTTCTGGTCGTTCGGCAGTCGGATGGGATGCCGGGGCAGGGCTGGTGGGTGGCCGGTGGCGCTTCGAATCATGGCTACGAGGGCTTGTGGGAGGGGCCCGCAGCGAGACGGCTGGTTGATGAGCTTCAGGCGCGGGCGTTCGACTATTGGCGGGCGAACGGCTAAGCGCCCGCCGCATGGCCGAAGCGTACGACAAGACTTTCACAATCGCCGAGGACGATGATGGCATCCGGCTGGACCGCTGGTTCAAGCGGCACCTGCCCGATGTCAGCTTCAATATCGTCTCGCGCTGGGCACGCACCGGACAGTTGCGCCTCGATGACAAGAAGGCCGCTCCCGGCGACCGTATCGCCGCGGGGCAGCGCATCCGCTTCCCCGATCCGGCGGCCTTGCCGGAGCCAACGGCCCGACCGCAACGAGTGCGCGAGCCGCTCACGGAAGACGAGGAACGCTACGTCCGCGACATGGTGATCCATCAGGACCGTCACGCCTTCGTTCTTGCAAAGCCGCCGGGTCTCGCCACCCAGGGCGGCACCAAGACGCACCAGCATCTCGACCGCCTGCTGGACGGGCTCGTCGATGAAGACAGCGCTAGGCCCAAGCTTGTCCACCGGCTCGACAAGGACACGTCGGGAGCCTTGCTGGTGGCGCGATCATCCCGGTCCGCGGCCTTTTTCGCGAAGACGTTTTCCTCCCGGACTGCTCGCAAGGTCTACTGGGCCTTGATCGTGGGCGTACCGTCCGCAGACGAAGGGACACTCGACCTCGCATTGGCGAAGCAGCCGGGCACCGGCGGCGATAAGATGCACATCAGCGAAGAGCATGGTCTGGCCGCTCGA
>JBJMUK010000161.1:0-7130 GCA_045811225.1 Sphingomicrobium sp.
AGAAGGGAGTCGCGCTGAGTCACTAGAGCAGACGTCCCCCGAACTCGTCGCTTGTGTCCGCAACGTCGTCCGATTATCGGTTGAAGTAACCGGTGTCATTTAAACCTGCGCTGTGCTCGCGGCCCTGTCAAGTGGCCAAGAAATTCGGCTCGGATGTGTGCTTTTGCGGCGTTTCAGAAAGGAAAATTGGATGATCCTCACCCTCCTTGCTGCACTGGCGGCGACCGCGCTGGAAATGATTGTGGTTGACGAACAGTCGGTTACCCGCCGCGAAGCTCCGCCCCACGGGAAGATTGGAATGAGCACGGTGTCGCGGATCAGCGATGCCGTTCCCAATCGCACCTTTGAGTTCCGCAAGCGCGTCCTTCATCCGGGCGCTGCGATCGGGCTGCACCCCATCGCTCACGACGAGATCTATTACGTGCTCTCCGGCACCGGCGAAGTGGAATCGGACGGTAAAAGGTCAGTTCTGAAGCCGGGAATGTCGGCCTATCTGTACACCGGTGCAGTGGTTGGAATTAAGCAGGTTGGAAAGGAGCCACTCAGCCTAATCATCAGCTACCCGCTGCCGATTCCCGCCGAACCCTAAGTTCCCGGCTGGACATAGGGAACGCGCGCGAACAGCTCCCTTTCCGCCTTGCGAGGATCACGCGCGACTCGGGACCGTGTGTCGAAGATCATCGTTCCGCGATCGCTCAGCCGATACATCGGCCAAGCAGTCCCGCCCGCGGGGTTTGGATCTCCCGTTCGCGCGAAGGCCAGGAACGCATTCATCATTGCAGCACTTGCCGAACGTGCCCCCTGCCCTGTTCCTGTGATCGAACCGGGCGCATTCAATGTGCCGAACACCAGCGGAATGTCCATCGTGTGCGGGGCACCCCGCCCTGGTCGGATCGGCGACTGGAAGTCGACCTGATAGACCCATGTTGGCGCAGAGACGCGTGCCCGCGCTTCCGCCTCCTCAAGTTGCCCGCGCCAACTCCGGCCGGCAGTGGTGGCCGCGAAAAAAAGGTCCTGAGGCGTGAATTCCGGGAACATGCGCCGATATTCGCTGACCACCCACTCAGGCTTGATGTCCACCCGGAGCTCCGGCGCCATGCGCTCGGCAAGATTATCCCAGGTCAGACCGACCAGCTTCGGATGATCCTTTCCATAGAAGCCTCGGGTCTCGTCATGCGTGTTGCCGAGGATCATCGGTATCGCATTGGATAGCGGATTGGCATCGGGCCAGAACGGGTGACGATCGAGCCATTTCATGTCGAGCACTGGGCCGAAATAGACGCCTCCGCCGAGGACCGGATCGGTGGCGTCCAGCGCTTCGATCATGCGCTGCATCGGGATCGTATGGACGTTGGCAGGGCTCGCACCCAGTCGCCTCAGATAGGCTTGTGCCCGCGCCGTGGCGTTGAGGGGACCGGACGCTGTAACCTGCTGACCGCTCATTGTCGCAGCGCTGTTGAACAGCCCATGCGCAGCCGGCATGCCCATCAACGTCGCGATTTTCGCCCCGCCCCCGGACTGGCCGAAGACCATCACCCGTCCGGGATCGCCGCCGAACCTATCGATGTTGTCGCGGATCCATTGCAGCGCGAGGATGAGGTCGAGCTGGCCAAGGTTCCCGCTGTCGGGAAAACGCGGGTCCAACCGAGCCAGATACAAATAACCGAAGGCGTTCAACCGGTGATTGACCGTGACCACGACTGCACCATTGGACGCCAAGTGTCGGCCATCGTTGAGTGGATCCGTCACAGATCCGCCGGAATAGGCGCCGCCGTGGAAGTAGACCATGACTGGCAATCGCGGCCCCGAACGCGCGTCAGGCGTCCACACATTCAGGAACAGGCAGTCTTCGCTCTGGGCACCTGACGCAGAGCTGCGCTGCGGGGCCACCGGACCAAAAGCGAGAGCGTCCGTCACACCCTGCGCGAGTCGCGGTGAGCGAGGCGCAATGAAGCGGTCGGCCCGCCCGTAACGAATACCCCTGAAAACGCGCAGGCCCGCCTCGCGCGACCCGCGAACCTTGCCGAGAGTGGTAGCAACGATCGGATCGCCTGCCGTCCCAACAGCATTCGCGGCGGCCGGCAACGCAGCGGCACCGGCAACAAAGGCCCTGCGCGTCATCCGGGCGCCGGCGCCTCTCATATCAGCGGCCCATCCACCCGCCATCCACGACCAAGGTGTGCCCCTGGACATAATCCGAAGCGCTGGACGCCAGGAACACCACCGCTCCGTCAAGATCGGACGGCTTGCCCCATCGTCCTGCCGGGATCCGCTCCACGATCTGGCGATTGCGCGTTTCGTCCGATTGCAAGGCGGCCGTGTTGTTGGTCGCGATATAACCGGGCGCGACGGCATTCACGTTGATGCCCTTGGAGGCCCATTCGTTGGCGAGCAGCTTCGTCAACCCGGCCACGCCGCTTTTCGACGCCGTGTAGCTGGGCACCCGGATTCCACCCTGGAAGCTGAGCAGCGATGCGATGTTGATGATCTTCCCGCTGCCTTGAACGACCATTTGCCGTGCCGCGGCTTGCGAGAGGAAGAAAAGGGATTTGAGATTGGTGTCGATCACCGCGTCCCAGTCTTCTTCGCTGAAATCGAGCGCGTCGGCACGACGGATGATCCCGGCGTTGTTCACCAATACGTCGAGCCGTCCGAACTGCGACAAGCACTCGTCAACAACCTGCCGTACGGGGGCAATGCTGGACAAGTCAGCACGGACGATGAGCACGTTCCGCCCCAGGCTGCGCACCTGCTCGGCTGTGTCGTCCGCTGGCGTCCGACCGACGAGCGCAACATCGGCTCCCGCTGTCGCCAACGCAACTGCAAGGCTCTGTCCAATCCCGGTGTTCGCGCCAGTGACAATCGCCACCCGCCCGCCAAGGTCGAACAGCCCGTTCATTGTAGCTGGCAGATGTCGAGGACGTTCATGTCCGTATAGTCCTGGTTCTCACCGGCCATCGCCCAGATGAAGGCGTAGGACTTGGTGCCGGCGCCCATGTGGATCGACCATACCGGGCTGATCACCGCTTCCTCGTTTCCGACGACGATGTGGCGCATGGCCTCGCCCTCGCCCATGAAGTGAAACACGCGGTCCTTCTGCGTATCGTCCAGTTCGAAGTAGAAATAGATTTCACTGCGACGTTCGTGGATGTGCGGCGGCATCGTGTTCCAGACGCTGCCGGGCTTCAGGACCGTCAGTCCCATGACCAATTGCGCGCTGTCGCAAATGCCGGGGATCACGAGTTGATAGATCGTGCGCTCATTGGACTCCTCCAAACTTCCCCGCTGCAGCGCGTTCGCTTCACCTATCGAAAGCTTCCGCGTCTTGAAGGCCTGATGCGCGGGGCACGAAGCCAAATAGAAGCGCGCGCCCTGACCCGAGAAGATGACCTCAGTTGCGCCCATCGTCACATAGACGCAGTCCTTGTTGGCAAGTTCGAAGCGCTCACCGTCGACGATAACCGCCCCAGGAGTCGAGCTGACGTTGACGATGGCCAGTTCCCTGCGTTCGAGGAACGGGTGTCCTGCCGCCGACGCAGGTTCGGACTGGTCCGGCAAGCGAATGTCAGCGTCACCCACGGCGACGCCGCCAATCACGAAGCGATCCGCGTGTGTGTAGTTGAGTACGACCTCACCTGCGCGGAACAGGCCGTCGATGAGATATCGGTCCCTCAGTTCGTCGTTGGACACGCACTCCATCATGTCTGGGTGAGTGGCATAATATTTTCGATCAAACATAAAGACTCCGCGATGCTCGCTTTCTGGTAACCGGTGTCAGGATAACCCGCAAGCCGCTGATCAGCTTCGTGGCGGCGCCACCGACGCGCGCCGCACCAGCGTGGAGATGAACATTGACGGTTCGTCGACCTTGCTGTCCGGATTGAGCACGTCCCCGACCAGCTTCAACGCGGCGGACCTTGCCATTGAGATGATGGGCCAACGCACCGTCGTCAGTGGCGGCCACATGTGCGCCGCGATGCTCGTATCGTCGAAGCCGATGATCGAAAGGTCGTCCGGAATGGTAAGCCCGCGCTGCCGGGCGGCGTGGACCACGCCTGCTGCCATCTCGTCGTTAGAAGCGAAGATCGCCGTCGGCCGAGGCGACAGGTCAAGAAGCCTGTTCGCCGCATCGAGCCCCGATTCGAACGTATAGCTACCCTCCGCCATGAAACTTCGCGGCAGCAGGATCGAGGCGGCTTTCAGCGCATCTTCGAAACCAAGGCGCCGCTCGGCAGCAGAACGGAAGCCATTAGGGCCCAGCACCAGGCCGATGCGCTGATGCCCCATCTCGATGAGATAAGTGACAGCCTCGCGAACAGTGTCGCGGTCATTAGACGCCACCATGTGCTGGGCATCGTCGAGCACTGCGGAGCCCATTCGCGTGTACCGGCATCCGACCTCGCGGCACAGCTCGGCAAGGGCGTCATTCTCCGAAATCGGAGGAAGGATCACGACCCCGAAAAGACGCTGCCGCTCAAGGAATTCCCGAATATCCTGGAACATCGTGCCAGACGTTCGATCCACGGGGCGTACGACCAGACCGAATTCCGTTCCGTGCAACGCTTCCAGGATGCCCTGCTGCACGTGGAGCACCATCTGTGCGTTTGGATTCGCGTGGATCAGGCCGATCAGAAAGTTGCGCCGCAGAGCAAGTGCCCGCGCCTGCGGATTGGGAACATACGCCAAATCCTGGATGACTTTCAGGACTCGGTTTCTCGTGTCGTCGTTCAACAACGCACTATTGTTGATGACGCGGCTTACCGTCTTTTTGGAAACGCCCGCCAGGCGAGCGACGTCGTTGATCGTGGGCTTGCCCTTGCCGTGCAGCATGCCTCCCTGATCCACTCGGTCACTCATTTCCAGCAATCATTCCGTCTTGCCGACACACAAGCAGTGCCTCCCAAGGATTGGAAGCGGCAACAAAGCATTCGGGCAATATGGTGCAAATGTAAATTGCCAATGACACCGGTTTCCACTAACCCATTCGAGGTGAGCGGGAAAAGGGGCGTGAATTGCCGAATGATGATGCAGCAGTGATCGCTGACCGATTCTTGTCAGCGCGGCGGACCACTGCCGGCCTGCATGAGTATCCGGGACAACTGCCAGAGACCCTTGATCAGGCTTACGCCATTCAGGATGCGGCGATCGTTTCCTGGCGGCGGCCAATCATTGGCTGGAAGGTGGGCCGCGTTCCTCAAGGTCTCGTTGCGAAACTCGGCGCCGACCGCCTGGCCGGTCCGATCTTCGAGAGTCGAAAAGCTTCGAGTGACGTCGCGCAAATGCCGGTGTTTGAGCATGGATTCGCCGCTGGAGAAGCCGAATTCCTGCTTCGGATCGGCACTGCTCCTGACGCAGGCAAGACATCTTACACGCTGGATGAGATTCGCGGCTGCATCGACTCGGTGCACGTAGGGATCGAGGTCGCCAGCTCTCCACTCGGAGCAATCAACAAGATCGGGCCGATGGCGGTCATTTCCGACTTCGGGAACAACAATGGAATGGTGATCGGCCCACCAGTCGAGAATTGGTTGTCGAGCGGATTTGAAGACTGGAACGTCACCACCCGCATCGATGGGTCGGAGGTAGGCACCGGAACCGCCTCCAGCTTTCCCGATGGGGCTTTCGGCGCTGCCAAGTTTCTGCTCGAACTGTTGGCGCGGCGCGGCATCGCGCTGCAGCCCGGCCAGTGGATTTCGTCGGGCGCAGTCTCAGGCGTACATGATGCACGCCCTGGCCAGCTCGTCGAAGCGGATTTCGGCGGCAGATTGCAGGTGAGTTGCCGATTGGTGGCCGCTGTGCCGCAATAAGGGACGACGTAAAACGAAGAGGCATCAAGCCAGAAGATCGGACCAAGGCGGAGGGGAATGATGGCGAACGGCGTGGCCGGAGAAACAGGCGAATTCCAAGAAGTGCGCGGGGGGCGTTATCGCTGGCTGATCGTTGCGCTGCTGTTCGCCGCAACTGCGATCAATTATGTCGATCGCCAGATGATCGGCTTGCTGAAGCCGACGCTCGAACAGGAATTCGGCTGGCGAGAGACCACTTACGCCGACATCGTCTTCTACTTTCAGCTCGCCTACGCGGTCGGTTACATGGTGTTCGGCAATCTGGTCGACCGCGTTGGAGCGCGGATCGGGTATGCAGCAGCGTTCGTCATCTGGACCACGGCCCACATGCTGCATGCGGTCGCCAATTCGGTCCTGGGCTTCGGCGTTGTCAGGTTCATGCTCGGCATCGGCGAAAGCGGGAACTTCCCGGCAGGTCTGAAGGCGGTGACCGAATGGTTTCCGAAGAAAGAGCGTGCGCTTGCAACGGGATTGTTCAACGCGGGCGCCAATGTTGGCGCGATCATCACTCCGCTAATCGTCCCGGCGCTGGTCCTTCACTATGGGTGGCGCGGAGCATTCGTAATAACGGGAGCCGTCAGCCTGATCTGGCTGGTGGCCTGGCTCGCTGTCTATCGCCGCCCCCGTGAAGCAAGCCGCCTGTCCGCACGGGAACTCGCCTATATCGAGCGCGATCCCGCAGATCCTGCCGCGAAAATACCTTGGAGCAGGCTGATCGGCCGGCGCGAGACCTGGGCGTTTGCTCTTGGCAAGTTCCTCACTGACCCGGTGTGGTGGATGTTCCTGTTCTGGACGCCGGACTTCCTGGTGAAGACGTACGGACTGGATCTGAAGACGTTTGGTCCGCCGCTAGTTGTCATCTACGTAATCTCCGACCTCGGCTCTATCGCCGGCGGCTGGATGTCGTCGCGCCTGATCCACATTGGATGGTCGATCAACCGCGCGCGAAAGACGACCATGCTGATCTGCGCTCTTGCGGTCACGCCAATCTTCTTTGCGCAATATGTGGACGGTCTGTGGACCGCAGTGGCGATCATCAGCCTTGCGACCGCGGCTCACCAGGCCTGGTCGGCGAATCTCTATACGCTTCCGTCCGACATGTTTCCGCGCAAAGCCGTCGGCTCGGTCATCGGAATTGGCGGCACGGCTGGAGCGCTCGGCGGGATGTTCTTCTCGCTATACATCGGCCAGGTGCTCGAGCGGCTGGGAAGCTACACCCTGATCTTCGCAGTCGCAGGCTCCGTCTACCTGATTGCGTTGTTCTTCATCCACCTGCTCAGTCCA
>JBJMUK010000162.1:0-2955 GCA_045811225.1 Sphingomicrobium sp.
TGGGTCCATTGGCCGACCACTTCTTGTCCACCTGATGATCCTCAGCCTCGCTTTGGTAACGATCCGGGATGTATGGAAGGACCTGAAGCGCAACGGCTGGGAATCCCCTTACCGTTTCCGCCGTGGCAAGAATTCCTCGCAACCGGTTGCCCCGGGCGCGCCTTCGACTGAAACCCTATCCGCAGGTATCCCGCAATGACCGCCCAGACCACTCTGCCTACCGATGATCCCCTTGTGGTCTACGGTCTCGGCGCGACTGGACAGAAGATCGTGGATGAATTGATCGACGCTGGGGTTCCCATCGATCTGATCCTAGACCGCGGCAAGCACGGGCAGGAATATCGCGGCATCCCCATCCGGGCCCTGGATGGCGCCGACGCCGCGCTGGCCGGGCGCAGGGTCCTGATCGGGCTGCACAACCATTATGTGGACGTGAAGGGTTTGAGCGAAGATCTGCGCGCGGCGGGAGCGGAACGCGTGCTGACGCCCATCAACCTTCCTGAGCTTCTGCCTGAGCCCAAGACCGGCACCGGCTACTGGCTGGATCGCAGCTTCGATTATGCCGACAAGCACGCCGATTTCGCCTGGCTTCGGTCAGTGCTCGCCGACGACAACAGCCGCGAACTGCTCGATGCAATCTTGCGCTACCGCAAGTCCGGTGACCTGGCGGACTGCCCGGTTCCGAGCCTTGAGGACGAATATACCCCGTCCGACCTGCCGCGTTACAAGGAGCCTCTGCGGCTGATCGATTGCGGAGCGTTCACGGGTGTTGCGATCCACAAGTTCCTGAAGGCGGGATATGCGATCGAGAGCTTTTGCGCGTTCGAGCCCGACCCGGCGAACTTCGCGAAGCTTGCGGGACGCAACTTCCCGGTGGAGCGCGGGCTCTGCCTTCCCCTCGGCACCTGGTCGTCGACGACGCAACTCAGCTTCGCCAGCGATAACAGCATGGGCAGCTGCCTAAGCGATGAAGGGAATGTCACCATCCAGTGCGTCGCGATCGACGACCTGATCCACGGCGAGCCCATCAACCTTGTGAAGCTGGATGTCGAAGGGGCGGAGATCGAGACGATCAAGGGCATGGAGCGGAATATCCGCGATCAGCGGCCCAACCTGCTGGTGTCGGCTTACCACACCCCCGGCCATCTGTTCGAAATCGCACAACTCCTGGACGGCTGGCAGCTCGGCTACCGCTTCCACCTGAGGGTCCACGAATTCAACACCTTCGGGGTGGTTCTATACTGCTTGCGCGAAGAACTGCTGCAACAAGCCTAGCCCTCGCGACCGAAGTGCGGCCATCCAGCGCGGGTGATCATACCGGATGAGCCTATATCCCGGCGGAAACCAAGATCCGAAACTTCGGCTATTCTGTGATCTGCTTAACCTGTTGATCATAAGTTCCGGTTGTTTGGTGATAATCTCTCACCGACGACGTTAACAGCCTTGGCAAGTGTTGCACTTGTGCATCGCAAGCGCATCAATAGCACCGCTTCGGTGCGGTTTCTGAAACAAATCCGGCGGCAAAGCATTACGTTGCCGCAACGGCGGAGGCTTAAATGGTCTCACAAGTCGTGAGGCACCGCTTAAAGGAGTTCCGGCCGTGAAGACTTTTCACGTTCCTGGAACCTCCGGCGAGTGGCTGCTTTGTGGGCTTGTCCGCCTGTGCACCGGCAATCACGAAGGGGTTCAAATGCGAAAAATCTTACTCGCCGCCGTAGCCGCCGCTGCCATCGCCTCACCAGCAATGGCCCGCGATGGTACGGGGTACGTTGGCGTCGAACTCGGCGCCCTCATGGCCAAGGACTCCAGCTGGGAACGCCGCTTCCCGGGCGGAGACTGGGTCGACTTCCTCGATGTCGATCACAAGATCGGCTACGACACGGATCTTATCGCCGGCTACGACTTCGGCATGTTCCGTCTCGAAGGCGAGCTTGGTTACAAGCGCGCCCGCCACAAGGAATATTCGGTCGATACTAACGCTCCGGGTCCGTTCCCGGTCGGCATCGTCGCGGGTTCCACCGTCGACGCCGATGGCCGCACCAGCGTCCTGAGCGGGATGGTCAACGCGCTGGTCGATGTTGGTGACGATAACGGCACCAGCTTCTACGCCGGCGGCGGTCTCGGCTATGCCCGGGTCAGCCAGACGGTCGACCAGCTCAGCACGTCGAAGTATCACCTGAAGGACAGCGGCCTGGCGTGGCAGCTGATCGCGGGCGTTCGCACCGCGATCTCGCCGAACCTGGACGCGGGCCTGAAGTATCGATTCTTCAACGCCGGATCGATCAAGAGCGACCTGTACGACATCGGCTTCGACGGTCAGTCGGAGTTTCGTTCGCACAGCCTGCTGGCGAGCCTGACCTACAACTTCGCTTCGCCGGCTCCGCCGCCGCCGCCTCCGCCGCCCCCGCCGCCGCCTCCGCCGCCTCCACCGGCGACGCAGACCTGCCCGGACGGCTCGGTGATCCTGGCGACCGACGTGTGTCCGGTCCCGCCGCCACCGCCGCCGCCGCCGCCACCGGCTCCGGAGCGCGGCTAACGCTGATCCTCGATTGAGGAACTGAGAACTAACCCCGGATGGGCATGGCTCGTCCGGGGTTTTTCTTTTAACGGCTGCGCATGACCCGCCCCCTCCCCGCCTTAGTCATCATGCTTCTAACCGCATGCGATGCCGGCGGACCGAAACTCCATGCACATGACGCTTGGGCCCGTCCCACGTTGAGCGCCGCACAGCCCGGCGCCGCCTACCTCGTGATCCAGAATTCGGGCGGTTCGACCGACAAGCTCGTCGCGGTCTCCACGCCGGTGGCCGGCAAGGCGTCGCTCCACAGCAGCAGCATGGAGGGCGGTGTGATGCGGATGCGACCGGTCGCCGCCGTCGACATCGAAGCGGGCGGCACTGCCCAGCTCGACCCCGCCGGCACGCACATCATGCTGGAAGGGATGAAAGCGCCGTTG
>JBJMUK010000163.1:0-4250 GCA_045811225.1 Sphingomicrobium sp.
AAGACGCGATCAAGAAAATGTTCACGCCGGAATTCCGCAACCGTCTCGATGCGGTCGTCCCGTTCGGTTACCTGCCGCCGGCCGTGGTCGCCCGTGTCGTTGACAAGTTCATCCTGCAGCTGGAGCTGCAGCTTGCCGACCGCGGTGTTCACATCGACCTGGATGATGAGGCGCGCGAGTGGCTCACTGCCCGTGGTTACGACAAGCTCTACGGTGCGCGTCCGATGGGTCGCCTGGTGCAGGAGAAGATCAAGCAGCCGCTTGCCGAGGAGTTGCTCTTCGGAAAGCTCGTCAACGGCGGGGAGGTCAAGGTCCGCATCAAGGACAATGCACCCGCGTTCGAGATCACTCCGGCAGCGCCCAAGGCCAGTAAGGCCAAAGGCAACAAGGCCCCTGGCAAGGCTTCGGCCGAACCGCCCCCCGAGGCATCGGACTCCGCCGAGGACTAAACAGTCGACACGCTTGCCAAGCACTGAGGGTTGATGAAGTCTGCTCCCCTGGTTCGCCGGGGGAGCATTTCTTTGAAATATGTGCGCTGGACGCTTGTTACGCTCCTGATCCTGCTCGCGGGCGCCGCGGCAGTGAACAAGATCAGCAATGCCACCTGCTTCACGCTCACCGGTCAGGCGATTTGCCGCGTCGAAACTAACCAGCCGCTGGTTGCACTGACCTTCGATGACGGCCCTACGAAGCTCGGCCTCGACGCCGTTCTGCCCGTCCTGAGGCGCTACAACGCGCGGGCCACCTTCTTCCTTGTGGGGGCAAGTCCAGAAATAGCTCTTGTCCGTGAGGTCGTTGCCAGCGGCAATGAAGTGGGCAACCACAGCTTCACGCACAAGCGAATGGTTGGCAGGTCGACCGCCTTCTACAACGAGGAAATTCGGAGAACCGACGCGACCCTCCAGGCTGCAGGAGCGCCGAAGCCGCGCCTCTTCCGTCCGCCGTATGGCAAGAAACTGTTTGGCCTGCCGCTTGCGATCAAGCGCAACGGCTACACTATGATCATGTGGGATTCCGGTGACCCACCCGACCGCGATCCGGTTGCTTATGCAGCAAAGGTGCTCGCGGAGGTCCGTCCGGGCTCGATCATCCTGATTCACCCGATGTTCGATTCACGCGCCACCGAGCGCGAAGCCCTCCCCCTCATCCTTGAAGGATTGAAGCAGCGGGGCCTGCGCTCGGTAACCGTCAGCGAGTTGATTGCTGCTGGTCGAACGGACGCCACCGCGCACTGAAACCTTTTGCAGCGTGCATCGCTGTTCGGTTTAGATGGGCGGATTGAGAGGGAGAGCCTGAGTGAGTCACCTTCGTTCCGTTCTGGCCGGGGCGCTTGCGCTCTGCGCCGCACCATTGGGCGCGCAATCTACCGCTTCGTTTCAGCCCGCACGGCTGGCGGCCCATATCGAGACCTTGAGCGCCGACGAGTTCGAAGGGCGCGCACCCGCGTCCGCCGGTGAGAAGAAAACGATCGACTATATCGTCAGCCAGTTCAAAGCGGCGGGCGTCCAGCCCGGCGGCGACCTCGTCAACGGCAAGCGTCAGTGGACCCAGGCGGTCCCGCTGCTGATGTCTCAATTCTCAGCAGCCCCCACGGTCACCGTGCAAACCCGGGCAGGGCCGCTCCAGTTCGCGCAAGCCGAGCAGATCTCCGTCCGGGCTCCTCTCAACGGCCAAAGCTCCCTTGCCCTCAACGGCGCGCCGCTCGTCTTCGTTGGCTATGGAGTGACTGCGCCTGAGCGCGGCTGGGACGACTTCAAGGACGTCGACGTTCGCGGGAAGATCCTCGTCCTCCTCATCAACGATCCGGACTTCGAAGGCGGTGAAGGCAGCTTCGGCGGCAAGGCCATGACCTATTACGGCCGCTGGACCTACAAGTTCGAAGAAGCCGCGCGCCGCGGAGCGGCCGGTGTCATGATCGTCCATGAGACCGCGCCGGCCTCCTATGGCTGGAACACGGTGAAGAACAGCAACACCAACGTAATGTTCGACATTGTCCGCAAGGATCCCGCGGCAGCCCATCCCGCCTTCGAAAGCTGGATCCAGCGCGATACCGCCGTGGCGTTGTTCCGGGCCGCCGGGCTCGACTTCGAAGCGGCGAAGGCGGCCGCTCGTCGCAAGGACTTCCGGCCTGTCGACCTCAAGGCCAGCCTCACGGCGCGCGGCACCGCCGCGTCCAAGGTCATCACCAGCTATAACGTTGCGGGGCTGCTTCCCGGCCGGAAGCGCCCCGACGAGACCATCATCTACAGCGGGCACTGGGATCATCTCGGCGTCGGTCAGCCGGACGTGCGCGGGGACCGCATCTACAATGGCGCCGTCGACAATGCGTCTGGCATCTCGCTGCTGATCGAGGAAGCCCGCGCCTTCGCGAAGGAACCACGCACCGACCGTTCGATCCTGTTCCTGGCCGTGACGGCGGAGGAGCGCGGACTGCTCGGCTCCGCCTATTACGGCAGCAATCCGCTCTATCCGCTCGGCAAAACGGTCGGAGTCCTCAACGCGGATGCACTCAACGTGTGGGGCCGCACCCGCAACTTCAGCATGTCCGGCAGCGCAAAGCTCGGCCTTTTGGATCTGCTGGTCGAGGAAGCGGCCAAGCGGAACCGAACCTTCTCGCCCGACCCGCACCCGGAAAGTGGCAGCTTCTACCGTTCCGACCATTTCTCCATGGCAAAGGTCGGCGTGCCCGCGATCAGCTTCGAATCCGGCAACAACATGGTCGACGGCGGCATTGCTCGTGGCGAGAAGCTGCAGTCGGAATATGTCGAAAAGGCGTACCACCAGCCCGCCGACGAATATTCGGCGAGCTGGGACCTGTCGGGTCTCGCGGACGATGCACTGATTCTCCACAATGTCGGGCGCCGACTGGCGAATTCCAGTCTCTGGCCGAACTGGGGCGAGGATAGTGAATTCCGCGCTATCCGCGACCAGACCGCTGCGGACCGCCCCGCTGAGCCGAGGAAGGGAGAGCGCGGTTGAGCGAAACGCTCGAACCCGCGCTACCCAAGGACCTTGATCAGCTCGCCGAGCGGCTGATGCGCCGCGTGTGCGATGCCAAGCTGATGGTTGCCACCGCCGAAAGCTGCACGGGCGGGATGCTCGCAAGCCTGCTCACCGACATCGACGGGGCCGGGCACGGCTTCGACCGTGGATTCGTCACTTACGATCCGGTCTCCAAGCAGGACCTGCTCGGCCTCACGCCGGAGATGACCGAGCGCAATTCGGCGGTCACCGCCGCAGTCGCTCGGGCCATGGCCGAGGGTGCACTGCAGAACAGCAATGCGGACATTACACTGTCGGTCACCGGCTTCGCCGGCCCTGGCGGCGAGGGCAGCGAGGAAGGCCTGGTGCACTTCGGCTGTGGGCGCCGCAACCGGACGACCATGCTCCGAGAGGAGCATTTCGGCGCCATCGGCCGCGGGCCAGTGCGCATTGCAGCACTCAGAGCGCTGCTGGAAATGCTAGAGGCCGCAATCGACGAACATGACGCAGTGGAGACGAAAAATGGCTGAGCTGACGTTCTACACCAATCCGATGTCGCGAGGGCAAACGGTCCGCTGGATGCTGGAGGAGACCGGCCAGCCCTACGACACCCACATCCTCGACTATGGCACCACGATGAAGGCGCCGGAATATCTGGCAATCAATCCGATGGGGAAGGTTCCCGCCATCGTCCACAACGGCAAGACGGTGACCGAAGTCGCGGCGATCTGCTGCTATCTCGCCGACGCCTTCCCGGAAGCTGGGCTCGCTCCTGATCCACGGGATCGAGCCGAATATTACCGCTGGATCTTCTTTTGCTCGGGGCCGGTCGAAGCGGCGTTCACTAACAAGTCCATGGGCTGGGAGAATGCGGAGCGCGAAGCCATGCTCGGCTACGGCAATTATGACACGACCATCGACACGCTCGAAAAGGCTGTCTCCGGCAAGCAGTTTATCACCGGTGACCGCTTCACCGCCGCGGACCTGTTCGTCGGCGCGATGATCGGCTTCATGATGAGGTTCAACCTTCTCGATCCCCGTCCCGCGTTCACCGACTACAGCGCGCGGATGACCGATCGGGACGCCTATCGCCGGGCGCAGGAGATCGACGGCAAGCTGATCGCCGAGATCCAGGCCAAGCAGGCACAGGAGGGCTGAGGATGGACCAGCACAAGCGCCGGCAGGCGATCGAGCTGTACGACCACTTCACGCATGAGGGGATGGATCGCCGTCTGTTCATGAGCCGCATGACGGCAATCGCGGGCAGC
>JBJMUK010000164.1:0-2986 GCA_045811225.1 Sphingomicrobium sp.
CGTCGGCCGAGCGGGAGCGCGGCGGAGAGGGGCGAATTGCCGCACTCTTCGGTCTCGTCGGAGCCATCAACCTTCCGATCATCCATTACTCGGTCCTGTGGTGGCGCACGCTGCATCAGGGCCAGAGCATCGGAGTGACCGGGTCCAGCATCGACCGCTCGATGCTTCTGCCACTCCCGATGACCACGGTCGGCTTCACCTGCATCTTCGCGGCCGTTGTGCTGATGCGCATGCGTGCGGAACTTGCACAGACCCGCATCGAGGGACGTCTTCGCCGGAGGGCGGCCGAATGAACCAGTGGGCATTCGTTATCGCCGCTTACGCGGTAAGCGCGGCGGGCGTGATCGGCCTGGTCGCAGCGTCCTGGTTCGCCATGCGCCGCGCTGAAGATCGTTTTGATGAACTGACCCGGCGATGAAGCCGAAGAACCAGCGCTTGACGCTACTCCTGGCCGCGGCGGCCGCCGTGCTCGTCGCAGTCCTGCTTGCGATGTGGGGTCTGAAGGACCGCGCAGCCTATTTCTATACCCCGGCCGACATCGCTGCCGGCAAGGCTCAGCCCGGTAAGGCAATGCGCCTTGGCGGAATGGTCGAGAAAGGCTCGGTGCGAAAAGATGAGGACGGAGTGACCGTCCACTTCATCGTCAGCGACGGCGATGCGCGGACCCCGGTTACTTTCCGCGGTATCTTGCCCGACCTGTTTCGGGAAGACAGCGGCGTGGTTGCGGAGGGGCGCTTGGAGGGTGGTGCGTTCGTGGCCGACAACATCCTGGCCAAGCATGATGAGCGCTACATGCCGCCGGAGCTTGGCAACCAGTCCGCCGAGCACAAGGCGGGAGCGACGCTCGAGCGATGATCGCCGAACTTGGCCTTGCCGCGTTGTGGCTGGCGGCGGGTCTGTCTCTGCTCCAGCTCTTTCTGACAGTCGCAGAGCTTCGGGCCGGCCTGACCGCGAGCCGGGTGATCCGGTCGGTCGCGGTTGTTCAAGGCGCACTCACCGCAATGGCGATGATCGCCCTGCTGCTCGTGTTCGCCCGGACGGACCTATCTGTCGCCCTGGTCTTCGAGAACAGCCACAGCGCCAAGCCCTTCATCTATAAGCTGGCCGGCGCGTGGGGGAACCACGAAGGTTCCATGCTGCTGTGGGTCACCGTGCTGGCAGTTGCTGGTGCTTTCCTCGCCACCTTCTCACGATCTCTCAGTGAGAGGACATTGATCGCGGCTCTCGGGAGCCAGGCCGCGCTCGGACTTGGTTTCTATGCCTTCCTTCTCGTCGCCTCCAACCCATTCGCCCGACTCAACCCTCCGCCGCCGGAGGGCAGGGGACTGAACCCCCTGCTCCAGGATCCCGGCTTGGCCTTCCATCCCCCGACGCTCTACTTTGGTTATGTCGGCTTGTCGGTCGCCTTCAGCCTTGCCGTCGGTGCTCTTCTCACCGGTGACGTCGACCGCGCGCTGGCCCGTGCGATGCGACCCTGGGTCCTGGGCGCCTGGACTCTCCTTACGCTCGGCATCACCGCCGGAAGCTACTGGGCATATTATGAACTTGGCTGGGGAGGTTGGTGGTTCTGGGACCCGGTCGAAAATGCCTCGCTCATGCCGTGGCTTGCCGCCACTGCCTTGCTTCACTCGATCAACGTCCTTGCAGCGCGCGGCGGCTTGCGCGCGTGGACAATGATGCTGGCGATGATCGCCTTTTCGATGTCGATGGTCGGCACTTTCCTCGTGCGGTCCGGAATCCTGACGTCCGTCCACTCCTTCGCTGTCGATCCGCAGCGCGGTGCGTTCCTTTTGGCATTGCTGGCGATCTACGTGGGTGCAGCCTTGCTGTTGTTTGCACTGCGCACTGCCAAGCTGTCGGAAGGTGCGCCATTCGAACTCGTAAGCCGCGAGTCCGGCCTGGTCATCAATAACCTGCTGCTCAGTGTCATCCTTGGCCTGGTGTTCGTCGGCACGCTCTATCCACTGTTGGCCGAGGCGATGAGCGGGGAGAAGCTGTCCGTCGGAGCTCCATACTTCAACGCGGTCGCAGGACCGATTGCGCTCTTTCTTGCCGTCCTCGTCGGCATTGGGCCGTTGCTGAGCTGGCGACGGGAACGTCGACCGGTATTCAGGCGATTGCGGCTCCCGGCTCTGGCTGGAGTGGCAGCTTTAGTGATCACGGTCCTGCTTGCACCCAAGATGGGGATGCTGCCTCGCCTCGGCCTCACGGTCGCGGCATTTCTCGCACTCTCGAGCCTGCTTCCACTGGTTCGGCGCAAGCCTTGGCACACGCCGCTCTCCACTTGGGGTATGGCAATATCGCACCTGGGCGTTGCGGTTGCGCTGACCGGCATGGCGTCGGACAGCGCCTTCACGAAGGAACGGCTGACCGCCGTGAAACCAGGTGATCGGGTCAGCGTCGGCCCTTGGCTGGTCGAATTCACCAATCTGGAACCGGCCATCGGTCCCAACTGGACCGCCATTGAGGGCGAGCTCCGCGCCACTCGCGGGAACGGCGTCGTCGTCCTTCATCCCCAGACCCGTTATTTCACCGATCCTCCAACCGAGACCAACGAAGCTGCGATCCGGACGGTGCTTGGTGGGCAGTTGTACACTGTCATCGGCAAGCCCGAGCGGGACGGCCGCTGGCAGCTGCGGCTGTGGTGGAAGCCCTTCGTTACGCTTATCTGGCTGGGGGGGGCGCTGATCGGTCTGGGCGGCGCGCTGGCGCTAGGCGGCAGGGCATGGGCTGCGCGGAGAAAGGAGCGGCTGGGATGAGCCGAATCCTTCGCTTCGCACCGCTGGCGCTGCTGTGCATCATTATCCTCGCGTTCATTTGGCGCCTTACCCTGCCAGCCGAGACAATCATCCGTTCCGCGATGATCGGGAAGGCGGTGCCGCGGTTCCAGTTGCCGGCAGCAGTGCCGACCAAGCCGCCTTTGAAGTCGGACGACCTTGCAAGTGGCCACCCACGGCTGCTGAACATCTTCGCCAGCTGGTGCGTG
>JBJMUK010000165.1:0-14924 GCA_045811225.1 Sphingomicrobium sp.
CGCCGGGCTCCACCGGAGCGCGGAACTTCGCATTCTCGATCGCCATGAAGTAAACGAGCTTGCCCGAGTTCGCGAGACCAAGGGACTCCACCGCGAGGATACCCGCCGCTTGAGCCAGAGCCTCGACGATCAGCACGCCCGGCATGATCGGACGTCCCGGGAAGTGCCCTTGGAAGAAGCCCTCGTTCATCGTCACCGCCTTGATGGCGGTGATCGAAGTGTCTTTCCGAAGCTCGGCGACCCGGTCCACCAGGAGCATCGGGTAACGATGCGGGAGCGCCGCCATCACTCGCTGGACATCCAGCGGGCCGATGACGTCGCCCCCGTTTACGGGATCGCTCACCGACCCTGCGGCTTGGTCGCAGGAGCGGTCGCCGGGCGCGGCGCTGCCGTCGTTGGCGCGCTTTGTGCAGCAGCGGCGCGCGCAGCAGCGACCTGACCGAGCTGTTCAAGCTGCTCGGCAACCTGAACAGTCTGGCTTGAAGGCCGCCAGTTCGCAGGAGCAACGATGCCCACGCTCGGAACCGTGCGGTCGAGTTCCGCCGTTACCAACGCGGTAATATCGACAGCCGGTGCTGCGTAGATGAAGGTCGAAGGGCTGAGCACCATGCTTACCTTGCGATCGGTGATCACCTTCGTCTGCGCCGCCTGATAGCGCTGGAGGATGGATTCCAGCGCGAACAGGCGAGCGACGGTGATCGGCGTGTTGAGGCGCTGCAGTTCCTTATTGATGGCTTCCAGCTTGGTGTAAGCCGGACCCTTGGCAGTGCGAGCAGCTTTCTGCTCCGCCTCATCGATCTGATTGTCCTTGTTCTTGTCGAGCTGGATCAGCAGCGGCTGCTGCGCCGCATATTGCGCGTCAATCTGGTCCAGCGTGGTCTTGTACTGCGTCAGGATCGTCTGGTTCGCGCCAGCGAGCGCTTTCGAGCTGCCGATTGCGAGGACAGGGCTAAGCGTCGCGATGCCGGCAACCTGCGCAGCGGCGGGTGTGGCGATGGTTGCAGACGACAGGATCGCCGCAAGGATGAGAGTGCGTGTCATCAGAATTGAGTTCCTACGTTGAAGCTGAACAGTTTGGTGTCGTCGCCATCCTGCTTGAGCAGGGCCTTGGCGATGTCGATACGGAACGGGCCGAACGGCGACACCCAATTAACGCCGACGCCGATGGACAGGCGCGGCTTGGGCGAGTTGCCGAGGAAGACTTCCTTGAACCCCGTCCTGAGCGCGTAATTCGTCGGGCAGGTACCATTGGTGGGCGGAGTGGTCGAGGGCGTCTGCCCCGTCACAGTCGCCAGGCACAAAGGCGGATTGTCGGCAAGCAAGGGCTTCGTGAGACCCCACAGCGATCCCACGTCGATAAAGGCAGACGGCCTCAGTCCCATACTCTTCAGGCTCGAATTGGTCGGCAACTCGAGCTCCAGCCGCCCCATGTAGTAGGCACGGCCACCAAGCGCGTCGGTGATCAACCTGGAATTGTCGCTGAGCGTTCCGTCCGGGTTATACTCGACGCGCTGAATACGGGGACCGATGCCGCGCAAGTCAAAGCCGCGGAGATCCGGTCCGAAGAAGCGGTCAGTCAGGCGAATTGCGTCACGGCCCACTCCAGGCGCTTTCTGGAGAGCGTGGACGTAACCGCCTTCCGCGTGTGCAGAAAGAACCCAGCCACCACCAAAGCCCCAGTATTTCGTTCCATCGAGGCGCGTGCGGATATACCGGACGTCACCGCCAAGGCCGGCGAAGTCCTGCGACAGGCTCCAGCGCTGTCCCTTGCTCGCGCGGATGCCGTTCGTATTGTCGAACAGCACCGAATAACCCACGAGTGAGGTCATGCGCTTGCCGATTTCGTCGCAAAGATAGCGCCCGGCGCGCAGCGGGTCGCAACGCAGGCCGAGCGGCCCCGTGCCGTCCGGATCGGTGTAGAAGGTCCCTTTGTCGAGTGTCACATTGTCGAACGTGAGGCTGTAGCGAGTACCGAAGCTCATATATTCGGTGACCGGAAATCCCGTCCGCAGGCCGCCGCCGGTGCTGACCTGTGAATAGGTCGTATTGCGGCTGTTCCCGATATAGTTGAAGCTGTTGTAATCGCGCCGGAAGATCTCACCGCCAAGCATGATCTGCTTGTCGAACAGATAGGGTTCGACGAAGCCTAGCTGAACCGACTTGGAGTAGCGCGAGTAGCTGATGCCGGCGTTGAGTTCCTGCCCCTTGCCCATGAAGTTGCGCTCGGCAATCGACAACTGGACAATGAACTTCTCGAGGCTCGAATAGCCTCCGGAGAGCTGAAGCTCCCCGGTTGACTTGTCTTCAACCTCCACGCCGAGAATCACGCGGTCCGGTGCGGAGCCCTCGGTCTGCTTGATCTCCAGTTTGTCCTGGAAATAGCCAAGGCTCTGCAGACGATCCTGCGAGCGTTTGACGCGAATGGCGTTGAAGGCGTCGCCTTCGTTCAACCGGAACTCGCGGCGGATCACCTTGTCTCGAGTGATGGTGTTACCACCAATGTCGATCCGTTCGACGTACACGCGCGGCGTGTCCGCAACCTTGATCGTCATGTTCATCAGCCGCTTTTCAGTATCGCGGTCATAGACCGGACTGATATCGGCGAAGGCATAACCAAGCGCGCCGGCGACCTCGTTGAGGCCCGTCATGGCATCTTCGACCGCCTTGGCGTTAAACCATGCGCCTGATTCCAGACGAGCCACCCGTTTCACCGCTTCCGGCGTAAGGTCGCGAAGAGCACTTTCGGCCTTGATCTCACCAAACTTGTAGCGAGCACCTTCCTCAACCACGTAGGTGATTACGAAGTCTCGGCGGTCGGGCGTAAGTTCCGCAAGGGCCGAGACGACGCGGAAATCGGCATAACCCTGCGTCAGGTAGAACGCGCGAAGCTTCTGCTGGTCCGCAGCGAGGCGATCAGGGTCATAGCTGTCGTTCGACTTGAAGATCGCCAACAAGCCGCCAGCCTGACGCGTGTACATCTCCTTGCGGAGGCGCGCATCGCTGAACTGGTCGTTCCCGATAATATTGATGCTGCGCACCTTCGACTTGTCGCCCTCGTAAATCTCGAACACGAGATCGACGCGGTTCTGGTCGAGGTTCACGGTCTTTGGCTCTACTCGGGCAGCGAAGCGGCCCTGGCGACGATACAGCTCGATAATGCGATCGACATCCGCACGGACTTTCGAGCGGGTGAAGATTTGCCGCGGAGCAAGCTTGATCTCCGGTAGGATCTTATCGTTCTTGATGCGCTTGTTGCCTTCAAGGACGATGCGGTTGATGACCGGATTCTCCTTGACGTTGATGACCAGGTTGCCGGTTTCGGCACCCGTGATGGTCACGTCCTGGAACAGCTCGGTCGCGTAGAGATCCTTGAGCGCTTGATCGAGTGACTCGGCCGTGTAGGCCACGCCGGGAGCCAGATTGGCATAGGCGCGCACGGTCTCGGGCTCGAGGCGCTGATTGCCCCGCACCGCGATGGAGCGGATAATCCCTGAAGGCCGGGAAGCAGGGGCCTGCGCCGCTACTGCTGCGGGCGCCTGGGCCGTGGGAGCCGCGGACAGCGGATCGGCTGCCGGCTGCTGCGCTGGCGACGTTGCCTGGGCGAGCACCGGAGCGGACCAGCCGCCCAGGATCGTGCCAACCAAAAGGACGGCGCCTGCGCGCCGATTTGTCTTCGTTCCTGAGATCACGCGTCCCGCCCTTGAGAAAATTCATGCAGCGGCCATTCTGCCGCTTGGATGCAGTTCCGCCCTGCCCGAACCGTCCTAGCCAATCAAGCGTCCAAGGCTTTCCCAGAGGCCAAATGACCCGAGATCGTTGGCAGTGGTGAACAGTAGAAGCGCCAAGATCGCTGCGAGCCCGCCCCGGAAAGCCCAGTCGAGCGTTTCGGGTCTGACTGGCCGACGCCGCACGGCCTCCACCACATAGAAGAACAAGTGTCCGCCATCCAGCATCGGAACTGGCAACAGGTTGATGAATCCGAGATTAATTGAGATCATCGCGACTAGGCCGACGAACGGGAGCAGCCCCTGCGACGCGCCTTCGCCAGCAACTTTCGCGATTTTCATCGGGCCCCCGAGATATTTCGGCGAGATTCGGCCTCGAACCAGCTGAACAATCCCATCGACCGTCCCCCGGATCATCCTGCCGGTATAGTCCACGGCCATCGGGACGGACCGGGTGAGCGGCACTGGGCGCCCAACTTCCATCGACGGACGTACTCCAAGTAAACCGCGCGTCAGTTCCTGCTTTCCGTCAACGATCTTGTCGGTCCCCAGGCGGACCTGCACTTCCCTCCGCGCAGTCCCGCGCTCCGACACAATCGTCACTGTTTCGTTCGGCCGCAGCGCGACGACGTTGAAGAGGTCGGCGAAGCTGGGCGTCGATCGCCCGGCGACTGAAATCACGCGATCGCCTGGAAGCAGCCCTGCCCGTTCCGCCGGGCTGCCCGCACTCACCTGCCCGACAACATTCGATTGGGGCGCGCCGACGAAGCTGAAGAAGCCGGCGAGGATCAGAATCGCAAGCAGGAAGTTCGCCATCGGCCCGGCAAGTACGATCAGAAAGCGCTGCCACACAGGTTTGAGATGGAAGCTTTTGGATCGAAGCTCCGGTGCCACGTCAGTGGCGGATTGGGCGCTTGCAGGATTCATATCCCCCACGAAGCGGACATATCCACCTAGGGGCAGCCAGCCGACTTTCCAGCGGGTCCCATGCTTGTCCGTCCAGCCCAGGATCTCTCGACCGAAGCCAATGGAGAATGTTTCGGCCCCAACGCCGAACCAGCGGCCTACGAGATAATGGCCCAGCTCATGGAAAAAGACGAGCGGCCCCAACGCGCAGATGAATGCGACTAAGGTCAGCCAGAAAGGGGGTTGCGAGACCATTAGTGCGCGCGGTTCCGGATGATGATTTCCACTTGAGTTCTGGCGTCGGCGTCGATCGCCATTACGTCCTCGACACTGGCCGGCGCGACATGGTCACAGCGGGCGATCGCTTCCTCTACGCTCGCAGATATGTCGGGAAAATGAATACGGCCCGCGAGGAAAGCGGCGACCGCGACCTCATTAGCGGCGTTGAGCACTGCCGGCGCTGCTCCGCCAGCCTCCATCGCTCCGCGCGCGAGCGCCAAAGCGGGGAAACGACCGAGATCGGGCTTCTCGAACTGAAGCGACCCAAGCGCGGCAAGGTCGAGGGGCTCGACATTGGTGTTCATTCGCTCGGGCCAGGCAAGCACGTGGGCAATTGGCACGCGCATGTCCGACGGCCCCAACTGGGCAAGCACGGACCGGTCCACGAACTCGACCATGGAATGGACCACGGACTGCGGATGGACGATGACCTCCAAGCGGTCGGAGGAAAGGCCGAACAGGTGGTGCGCCTCGATCAATTCAAGCCCCTTATTCATCAAGGTCGCCGAATCGACGGAGATTTTCGCGCCCATCGACCAATTGGGGTGCGCGACTGCTTCCTTAGGTGTGGCAGCGGCGATGCGCTCGGCAGCCCAAGTCCGGAACGGCCCGCCGCTCGCGGTCAGAATCAGTCTTGAGACATGATCGATGCTGCTACCCGCAAGGCACTGGAAGATAGCATTATGTTCGCTGTCAACTGGAAGGATGGTCGCGCCTGATCGTTCTGCCGCCATCGTCATCAGGGAGCCGGCGGTGACCAGTGCTTCCTTGTTCGCAAGTCCGATCGTGCGCCCTGCCTCAACCGCAGACATCACCGGCTCCAGCCCGGCGCAGCCCACGATCCCCGCCATGACCAGGTCGGCCGGCTGTCGAGCCGCTTCCACGAGCGCAGCGCGACCGGCGGCGGCCTCACATCCACTACCCGCAAGCGCGGATTTCAAGTCCCCGAAGCGGCTCTCATCCGCGACGACGGCAAGCTTGGCGCCGCTCCGACGCGCAAGCTCGGCAAGCGCAATGGCGTTCTCCCCGGCCGTTACCGCTTCGATGCGGAAGCGGTCCGGCGCCTGCTCCACCAGATCCAGGGTCGACTGACCGATTGATCCGGTTGCTCCCAGGATCGTGATGCTGCGCGTCACACCAGTCCTGCAATGTGAAGTGCCGCGGTCAGGACCGCCACAGGCACCATTCCATCGAGGCGGTCGAGCATGCCGCCATGGCCGGGTAGCCAGTTGCCGGAGTCTTTCACCCCGGCCTTCCGTTTCATCCAGCTTTCAAAGAGGTCGCCGCCCTGTGCAATCGCCGCGAACACAGGCGCCACCACGATGAGAAGGTGCGACAGGCCGACCAGCAGCACCCAGCCACCGCCAAGCAGCGTCGCTAGCGCCATTCCTCCGTAGAGACCCTCGACGGTCTTGTTCGGACTGATCGATGGGGCGAGCTTGGTGCGGCCGAACTTCCGCCCCGCGAAATAGGCGCCGATGTCCGTCGACCAGGTAACGATCATCGTCCACACCAGGAGGATCGGGACGAACTTGGCCACGTCCGCCCGTTCACGGATCCACAGCAACGCAAGCGCCGGTACGAGCGCGTAGAAAAAGCCGGCAACCTTCCAACGCCAGCTCCAATTGCGAACGATGCGGCTCCACTCATAGAACATCAAGGTTGCCGCGGCTGCCACAAGCAGGGCGAAGAGGTACCCACCGTAGAAGGCCGCTATGAGCGCCACAGCCATCAAGGCAACGCCTGACAAAGTGCGGACGAGTAACTCGTTCATCGTCCGCCGAACCGCCGTTGACGCGCGCCGTACTCGGCGATGGCTTCATCGAATGCCTCTTCGTCGAAGTCCGGCCACAGCGTCTCAGTGAAGACCAGCTCGGCATAGGCCGACTGCCAGAGAAGGAAATTCGACAGACGGAGCTCGCCCGACGTACGGATCAGAAGGTCCAGCTCCGGCAGGTCGGAGGTCTGCATCGCTCCGTTGAGCGCGGCCTCGTCAATGTCGGCGGGATCAAGCCTGCTGTCAGATACGTCCGTCGCAAGCTTCCTGGCCGCTTCGACCAGCTCCGCCCGGGCGCCATAGTTCAACGCGACAACGAGGGTGATGCGACCGTTGGCCGACGTGCGCTCGACGGCGCGCTCCAGCCGCTCTGTAAGATCGGGTCCGAATGCGTTGAAATCCCCGATAATCTTCAGCCGCACACCCTCTTTCACGAACGCCGCCAATTCACGTTCAAGATAGAAGCGCATCAGTGATGTGAGGTCCGCAATCTCCTCATCGCTGCGCCGCCAGTTCTCCGACGAGAAGGCGTAAACGGTGAGCACCTCGATCCCCTTGCGGACAGAAGCGCGCAGAACCTTGCGAAGGGATTCCGCGCCTGCCCGATGACCGGCGACGCGAGGAAGATTGCGCTTCTTTGCCCAGCGACCGTTGCCATCCATGATGATGGCTACATGGCGGGGGACGGCACTGCTGCCCGCGACGGCAGCGTCGACGCCGGGAGCCACTTCGGGAGCGGGGCTCACTTGCCGAGGATTTCCTTCTCCTTGGCGTCAGCGGCGGTGTCGACTTCCGCAATCGTCTGGTCGGTCAGCTTTTGCACCTCGGCCTCAAGCCGCTTGCGTTCGTCTTCACTGATCTCGTGCTTCTTTTCATCGACCTTGAGATTGTCCATGCCGTCGCGTCGGACATTGCGGACCGCAATCCGCGCCTTCTCGGCATATTGGCCAACGAGCTTGGCGAGTTCCTTGCGGCGTTCTTCGGTGAGGTCGGGGATCGGGAGACGAACCATCTGCCCGTCGGTCACTGGATTGAGGCCGAGACCTGCGGAGCGGATCGCCTTTTCCACGGGGCCGACGTTCGACCGATCCCAGACTTGCACCGTCAACATGCGCGGCTCCGGCGCAGAGACGGTGGCCACCTGGTTGAGCGGCATGTGCGCGCCGTAAACCTCGACGTTGATCGGATCGAGGAGATTGGTCGACGCGCGGCCTGTTCGAAGTCCGACGAGATCGTGCTTCAGGGCCTCGACTGCGCCCTGCATACGGCGCTGGAGGTCAGTTTTGTCAAAGGCAGGCATGCTCACTCTCCGGTTTGAACGATCGTCGCGGTCCCGCGGCCGGCAAGCACTTCTGCGAGGTTGCCCGATTCACGGATATTGAACACGACGATGGGGATATTATTGTCGCGGCACAATGCGACCGCGCTGGCGTCCATGACTTTCAGATTATCGGACAGGACCCGGTCGTAAGTGACTGTTTCGTAGCGTTTCGCGCCTTGAACCTTCTTGGGGTCGGCATCGTAAACACCGTCAACGGACGTGCCCTTGAACAAGGCATCGCACTTCATCTCGGCAGCGCGTAGGGCCGCACCGGAATCGGTGGTGAAGAACGGGCTGCCCACTCCTGCCGCGAAGATCACGATCCGCCCCTTCTCCAGGTGGCGTTCAGCGCGGCGGCGAATGAACGGTTCGCACACACTCGCCATGGGGATGGCAGACTGCACGCGGGTCTCGACGCCGATCTTCTCAAGCGCGTTTTGTACTGCGAGCGCGTTCATTACGGTCGCGAGCATGCCCATGTAATCGCCAGTCGCCCGGTCCATGCCGCGCGCTGCGCCAGAAATGCCGCGAAAGATATTGCCGCCCCCGACAACGATGCAGAGCTCATAGCCCTGCGACTTAACGTCGGCGATCTCGTCGGCGACGCGGGCGATTGTATCAGGATCGATGGCGCCGCCGCCGTCACCCATCAGCACCTCTCCCGACAGCTTCAGGAGAATTCGTTTGAAGCGCGGGCGGGTCATTCGGCGGGAATCCTGGCTGCTGCGGACAAAAGAAAGGGGCGGACGCGCTTCTATGGCGCGTCCGCCCCGTTGCCAACCGCTAAGCGGAAGGATGTTAAGCGACCGGTTCGGCTTTGCTGGTCCCGGCAGCCGCAGCAACCTCAGCAGCGAAGTCGCTTTGCTGCTTCTCGATGCCTTCGCCAAGTTGGAAACGAACGAAGCCCTTGAGCTCGATGCCCGTGCCGGCTTCCTTGGCGGCCGAAGCAACAACTTCCGCAACCGGCGTCTTGTTGTCCATGACGAACAGCTGGGACAACAGTGCGTTGTCCTTGCGGAACTTGGCGATGCCCCCGTCCACCATCTTCTCGACGATGTTCTGAGGCTTGCCGCTTTCCTTCGCCTTTTCCATCGCGATCGCGCGCTCGCGCTCGATCAGCGCCGGATCCAGCGAGTCAGCGTCCAGCGCCTGCGGGTTCGCAGCGGCAATGTGCATTGCAATCTGCTTGCCGAGGGTCTGCAACGCGTCCGTCGGCGCCGCACCTTCGAGGGCGACCAGCACGCCGATCTTGCCGAGCCCGGGGGCCACCGCATTGTGGACGTAGGAGACGACCGTTCCTTCGCTCACTTCAAGCGTGGCAGTGCGACGCAGCGACTGGTTTTCGCCGATCGTCGCGATGTTGTTGGTCAGCGCCTCGATCACTGTTCCGCCACCCGGGAATGCCGATGCGGACAGCACGTCGATGTCACCCCGGGCATCGAGCGCCAGGTTTGCAACTTCACGCACGAAGTTCTGGAACTGCTCATTCTTGGCGACGAAGTCCGTCTCCGAGTTCACCTCGACCACGGCGCCGCGCGTACCCTGAACGGCAACGCCGACGAGCCCTTCTGCGGCCGTGCGGCCCGCCTTCTTGGCCGCGGCGGCCAGGCCCTTGGCACGCAGCCAGTCAACCGAGGCTTCCATCTCGCCATTATTCTCTGCAAGCGCCTTCTTGCAGTCCATCATTCCGGCGCCAGTGCGCTCACGCAGTTCCTTGACTGCAGCGGCCGTAATCTCAGCCATGTTCATTTCTCCTGGGACCCCCGCGAACGCAGGGGCGCTGTGATGACGTATGTAGGTGCCGGGCTCCCGCATTGCAGGAGCCCAGGCGATTACTCGGCGAGTGCAGCCTCGACGGGCGGTTCGGCCATTGCGCCGATATCCTCGCCACGTGCAGCCGCATTGCCCGTACGACCGCTGGTCGCAGCGTCGGCAATAGCGTCGCAGTAGAGGCGGATCGCACGACTGGCGTCATCATTGCCCGGAACCGGAAATGCGATGCCGTTCGGATCACTGTTCGAATCGAGGATTCCGACGACGGGAATGCCAAGAACGTTGGCTTCCTTGATCGCCAGCTCTTCCTTGTTCGTGTCGATCACGACCATCACGTCCGGAAGGCCACCCATGTCGCGGATGCCGCCGAGGCTCTTCTCGAGCTTGTCGCGTTCGCGGGTGAGCTGAAGGACTTCCTTCTTCGTGAGGCCGGCGGTGTCGCCCGACAGCTGCTCTTCAAGGCTCTTGAGGCGCTTGATCGAATTGGAAATCGTCTTCCAGTTGGTGAGCATGCCGCCCAGCCAGCGATGATTGACGAAATGCTGGCCGCTGACGCGCGCGGATTCCGCGATCGCATCCTGCGCCTGGCGCTTGGTGCCGACGAACAGGACCTTGCCTCCGCGCGCGACGGTCTGGTTCACAAAATCGAGCGCGCGGGCAAACAGCGGCACCGTCTGCGACAGGTCGATGATGTGAACGCCGTTACGGTCGCCGAAGATGTACGGCTTCATCCGCGGGTTCCAGCGGTGGGTCTGGTGGCCGAAGTGCGCTCCGGCTTCGAGCAATTGCTGAATAGTGACGACAGTAGCCGCCATAGGTCTTCTCCTTCCGGTTTAGCCTCGGCGGAACCGATGAACCGATCTTGCGACCGGCACCGGTATGTATGGTTCCGCCTGTGGAATGCGCGTGCCTCTAGACGAATGTTGTCGCGCTATCAAGCGCTTGCGACCTGGTTGAAGCGGGCGCTTGACACCCAGGAACATATCGGGAACATTGTGTCGTCTCAACAGGATGCAGACCGCCTTCGGAACAAAGCGTGACTCGAGGGGTTCAGCCGTAAACCAAGGGACCAATGCTATGATCGCAGCTCTTGCCACCCTCGCCTTCCTCGCCACCGCGTGGCTCGTCATTGTGGCGGTCGCCCAAACGCTCGGCGAAAGCGGGGGAAAGATCTTGGCTGCCCTGAAGGGCGCATCGCCGCTCGCAGTCTCGGTTCGCCAAGCCCCGGTTCCGATCCGGGTGAGCAGCCGTGCGGTCAGGCAGGCTCCGACGATGCGCGCCCGCGCGAAGCTGCGCGCCGCTGCCTGACGCGGGAATAGCTCGCAAAGGCGAAGGGCAGCATCAACAGATACAGCACGGATACGCCAAGAAGGGTGTGCCACGGCGCGCGGATCAAGGCGGCGCCCAGCAGTGCAATGCCTGCAAGAGCGAATAGCCGCCAGGTGCTGCGGATTCGGATCGACGACCAACTGAAGGTCGGCAGGTTGGAAATCATCAGCAGTGCGATGAACAGGGTCCAGGCCATTACGCCCGGCCATTGCCGGAACCCCTCATTGCCAGTGATCAGCCAAAGATACATCGGAACAAAGGCCAGGCCTGCTCCGGCCGGGGCGGGAACGCCCGTGTTGAAGCCCGCGGACTTATGCGGCTGTTCGGCAACATCGATCCGTGCATTGAAGCGGGCCAAACGAAGCGCGCAACAAACCGCGAGGGCAAGCGAAGCGATCCAGCCGAAGCGAGGCGCTTCCTTCAACGACCAGAGGAACACAATCAGCGCAGGCGCCGTGCCGAATGCGATATTGTCGCTCAGGGAATCGAGCTCGGCGCCAAAACGGCTCTGCGCGCGCAACAGCCGCGCGATGCGGCCGTCGAAGCCGTCGAGGATGCCGGCGAACACCACGGAGGCAAGCGCCTTGTCCCATTCGCCGCCAATGGCGAGACTGACACCCGTCAAACCAAAGCAAAGGGCCAAGGCCGTGATCGCGTTGGGGATCATCGCGCGGAACGGGATACCGCCCCCTTCCCGCTCCCCGTTCGTCATTGGCTGGAACCCGTAAGTGCAGGATCGACGCCGATCTCGCCAATGATGGTCTCGCCGGCGATCGACCGCTGGCCTAGCAGGACCTGAGGACCCGTTCCTGCCGGCAAATAGACGTCCACGCGGCTGCCGAAGCGGATCAGGCCGATGCGCTCACCGGCCTGCACCGCATCGCCTTCACGGACGAATGCCATGATGCGCCGGGCAACCAGGCCTGCGATCTGGGTGAAGCCTACTCGCGTCCCGTCCGCACTTTCGACCATGAAGTGCTGGCGCTCATTGTCCTCACTGGCCTTGTCGAGATCGGCGTTGAGAAACTTGCCTGGGATGTACACGCGGCGGCGAACCGTGCCTGCGATCGGCGACCGATTGATGTGGACGTCGAACACACTCATGAAAATCGACACGCGGGTCATCTCGGCGTCGCCTAGCCCATCGGAGCCGCGCATTTCTGGTGGCGGAGGCACGCGAACGATCATGGTGATCAATCCGTCGGCCGGTGCAACGATCAGCTTGTCGCCGCGTGGCGTGGTCCGGATCGGGTCGCGGAAGAAGGCGGCGACCCAAACGGTGAGGCCGACCAGCAGCCAGGCAATGTTATGGCTGATCATGAACCAGCATATGAAGGTGATCGCGGCGGCGATGACGACGAACTTGCGTCCCTCCGGGTGGACGGACGGAAAACGCCACTTGACGGTTGTGGTGAGCGGGCTGTCGGGCTTTTCTAATGCAGGCATCCGGCCTTCCTAGCCTTGGGGCAGAGCCTGCACAACGCTGCGGTTGCCTAGGCGCAATGGGCGTCTTAAGGCCCCGCCCGAACCACACACATAGTCGGGAACGCGCATGGCCAAGATCAAGGTGAAAACTCCGCTCGTCGAACTTGATGGCGACGAGATGACCCGCATCATCTGGCAATGGATCCGCGAACGCCTGATTCAGCCCTACCTCGACATTGACCTGATCTACTACGATCTGTCGGTCCAGAAGCGTGACGAGACCGAGGACCGGATCACGGTCGAGGCCGCCGAGGCGATCAAGAAGTATGGCGTGGGCGTGAAGTGCGCAACCATCACTCCTGACGAGCAGCGGGTGGAGGAGTTCAGCCTCAAGAAGATGTGGAAGTCGCCCAATGGCACCATCCGCAACATCCTTGGCGGCGTCGTCTTCCGCGAACCGATCGTCATCCAGAACGTGCCGCGGCTGATCCCGGGATGGACCGACCCGATCGTTGTCGGCCGCCACGCCTTTGGTGACCAGTACAAGGCGACCGACTTCAAGGTTCCGGGTGCCGGCAAGCTGACGATCAAGTGGACAGGCAACGACGGCCAGGAAATTGAACATGAAGTGTTCGACTTCCCCGCGGCCGGTGTCGCGATGGGGATGTACAATCTCGACGAGTCGATCCGCGACTTCGCCCACGCGTGCCTGAACTATGGTCTCAATCGGGGCTGGCCGGTGTACCTGTCGACGAAGAACACGATCCTCAAGGCATATGACGGCCGCTTTAAGGACATTTTCCAGGAAATTTATGACAGCGAATACAAGGACAAGTTCGCTGCTGCTGGCATCGAGTATCAGCATCGCCTGATCGACGACATGGTCGCGTCCGCGCTCAAGTGGAGCGGCAAGTTCGTCTGGGCCTGCAAGAATTACGACGGAGACGTGCAGTCGGATCAGGTCGCGCAGGGATTTGGCTCCCTCGGCCTGATGACGTCCGTGCTCACCACGCCCGACGGCAAGACCGTGGAGGCCGAAGCGGCGCATGGCACGGTTACGCGCCATTACCGCATGCATCAGCAGGGCAAGGCGACCTCGACTAACCCGATTGCCTCGATCTTCGCCTGGACAGGCGGCCTGAAGTATCGCGGCAAGTTCGACGACACGCCAGAAGTTGTCCGGTTCGCGGAAACCCTCGAGCGTGTCTGCATCGAAACCGTGGAGAGCGGCCAGATGACCAAGGATCTGGCAATCCTCGTCGGCCCTGATCAGGCCTGGATGACTACGGAGCAATTCTTCGAAGCGATCCGCCTGAACCTCGAAAAGGCGATGGCTACGGCCTAGCCGAAGGGGACCGCACCCGCTCCCGCCGTACACCGAGGCCGATGATCCGGCCCGGGATGCGGCGGAGCAAGGGGAAGCGGTTCAGCGCCCGGACCAGCATCGGCGCATTCCGGATCGGTTCGCCGCCAAGGGCACGGCCGATGATCCGGTCCTGCGCGGTTTTCTGCCCGCTCTGGATCACCCTAGTGGGGAAGATGCGCCGCTCCTGCACCTTGTGAAGCAACGGCTCTACGTCCGCTCCGGAGGCCAGCGGGCCAGCCAACAGGTTCGCGGCCGCTACAGCATCCTGGATGGCAAGGTTGATCCCAATCCCGCCGATTGGCGACATTGCATGCGCCGCATCTCCGATCGCCAGCAGTCCAGGCCGGCTCCAATGAGTCAGGCGATCTAGCGCCACTTCCAGCAAGTGCAGGTCGTCGAGCGATTTCAGCGCGCTCGGCGGGAAGTCGAGATCCGGGAAGGCCTGTCGAACCTGCTCTATTAGCCACTCGATCCCTCGTGCGCGGACCTCTTCGGCAGCGCCTTTCGGAATGAGGAAAGCGCACTGCCAATAAGTCCTGCGGTCGATGAGGACGACCATGCGTCCAGTGTCGACGGAACCGCGCAGGAAGTCGCCGGCATTGTCGGCTTTGTCCAGCCGGAACCAGAACACGTCCATCGGCGCCCCAAGCACTTCCAGAGGAAGCAAATGGTCGCGGCGAACGATCGAGGATCGCCCATCCGCGGCGATGACCAGCTTGGCGCGCAGTTCGCGGCCATCGGCGAGGCGTACGCCACTCACACGGCCTGCTTCCTCGATAAAGCTCGCCACAGAAGCCTCCATGTCGAGCTGGAATCCCGGAAACGCCTCCGCCTCGTCGCGGAGAAAATCCAGGAAATCCCACTGCGGCATCATCGCGATGAAGGGCGCGGGCGTATCCAGATGAGACAAATCGCCGATAACATAGTCGTGTTGCCCGATCCGGATCCGTGCGCCGTCAACCTTGTCGTGAGGCCGCTGCAGGAACCGGTCCAGCATCCCGAGCTGATGCAGTATCTCCATCG
>JBJMUK010000166.1:0-15163 GCA_045811225.1 Sphingomicrobium sp.
TGCGCCAGTACCGACGACGGCCTTTTTGACCAGCCGCGCTGCATATTCGCCGACCGCGATTCCGCTGCGCGCAGCACACATCAGGATCACGCCGCGCGCCTGGCTGAGCTTGAGCGTCGATTGCGGGTTCTTGTTGAGAAAGACCTCCTCGACTGCGGCGGCTTGCGGGCCATGTTGCGTGATCAATGCTTCCAGCTGCTCCGCCAGCGCCGCCAGGCGTTCTGGCAGCGGAGCCGCAGCACTGGTCTTGATCTGGCCGTTGGCGATGTGGCTGAGCCGATTACCCTCGGCACTTATTACTCCCCAACCGGTCGTACCCAGGCCGGGGTCGAGGCCGAGAACGATCAGCCGAGCTTCTCCAGCTCGGCATCGTCGATCTCGTAATTGCCCCAGACGGTCTGGACGTCATCGTCGTCTTCCAGCGTGTCGATCAACTTCATCAGGCTGCCGACATTGTCACCTGCCACGTCGACCGGGGTTTGGGGCTTCCACGCGAGCTTGGCGCCTTCGGACTCTCCGAGCAGCCCTTCGAGCGACCGGGCGACTTCGTGCAGGCTTTCCTGCGTCGTCCAGATGCGGTGACCGTCGTCGTCGGATTCGACATCCTCCGCACCGGCCTCGATCGCTGCTTCGAACACCTTGTCGGCGTCACCGGCAGCGGCTGCATATTCGATGAGGCCCATGCGGTCGAAACCATGGCTGACGGAACCACTTGCGCCTAAATTTCCGCCGTTCTTGGAAAAGGCCGTGCGA
This sequence comes from Sphingomicrobium sp., assembly GCA_045811225.1. Taxonomy (GTDB): domain Bacteria; phylum Pseudomonadota; class Alphaproteobacteria; order Sphingomonadales; family Sphingomonadaceae; genus Sphingomicrobium. The sequence goes on from JBJMUK010000166.1 coordinate 754, forward strand.
ACGTTCGTCGCGGTGCGGTTGCGATTGTCGGTCAGCGCCTCGACGATCAGGCTTACGCCGCCGGGCCCGAAACCTTCGTAGCGGACTTCCTCGTAATTCTCCGCCTCGCCGCCGCTCGCCTTGTCGATGGAGCGCTGGATATTGTCCTTCGGCATCGATTGCGCCTTGGCGGCAAGCACGGCCGCACGAAGGCGCGCATTCATTTCCGGATCCGGAAGGCCCATCCGCGCTGCAACCGTGATTTCGCGGCTGAGCTTCGAGAACATCGCCGAGCGCTTTTTATCCTGCGCGCCCTTGCGATGCATGATGTTCTTGAATTTGCTGTGACCAGCCATGCTTCCCCGCCCTGATCCGTTTCGAGCTTCTTACGCGAGACCCAGCGCAGAGCGATAGGTTTCGAGCAGCGCGTCCGCTTCCTGCCGGACGTGCGTTTCCAGCTTACGAAGGGCAACGACCTTGCGCATGGTCTTGGTGTCGTATCCGTTGGCCTTCGCCTCCGCGTAAACGTCGCGAATGTCGTCGGCCATGCCCTTCTTTTCTTCCTCGAGCCGTTCGATCCGCTCGATAAACAGCCGCAGCTGATCTGCTGCGACGGTACCTTCCGCCATGCTCTGAAACTCCGTCATCGGGATTGAGCAGCGGCCATTAGAGCCTGTCCCGGCCATATGGAAGCGCCGTAACAGCCCGGCTTGATCGTCCGCACGCTCTTTCGCGGACCATAGGCCACGTCGGTCAGGGCCGGTTGATGTCCGGTTACCGCCTTAGTGATGCACTTGATTAAGCGGCGGAAATCCGCGCAATATCGAAGTGTGAGAAACGGGGGATCGAAGCAGGCGGAGAATTCGCTCGCGGCTGGGTTGCCGCGTGGGATGGTCGACGCTCCAGCGCTGCTGGCGATTGCAGACGTGCTCCCGGTTATGATCGGCTTCATCGACGACAAGAGGGTGGTACGCTTCGTCAATCAGACGATCGTCGACTGGTTTGGTGTGTCGCGCGCTGAGATCGTGGGTAAGCCCCTTCCGGACCTGATCGGTCAAAAAGCCTATGCCGTGCGGGAGGATCTGATCACCCTGGCGCTGGCCGGCGAACGGCAGTGGATTGCCTCCGGCTTCGACCATGCGATCCGCGGCCAGGTTTCGATCCAGACGGAATATGTGCCGTGGCGCGATGCATCGGGAGAGGTGCGCGGGCTGCTGGTGCTGATTACCGACGTGACCGAGCAACGGCTGGCGGAACAGGCACTGCGCGAAAGCGAGGCGAGGTTCCGACGAATTGCGGATGCTGCACCGGTAATGATGTGGGTGACTCGGACCGACCGGGTGCGCGACTTCGTCAACGATGCCTATGCAGAGTTCCTTGGTCTCCCGCGCGAAGTGGCCCGGCTCTACGACTGGCGGGAGGTTATCCACCCCGATGATTACGAGCGCGTGATTGCAGAAAGCGTCGCCGGCGAACGCACACTGAAGGCCTTCAGCCTGGAGGCGCGCTACCGCCGCTCCGACGGGGCCTATCGGTGGCTGAAGAGCGTCTCGACCCCACGCTTCGATGCGGACGGCCGCCTGGTCGGCTTCATCGGCGTCGCGAGTGATGTCACGCTGGCCAAGGAGGGAGAGCTGGAGCTCCGCCGGCTGGTGGAAGAACGTACGGCCAAGCTGGCCCTCAGTGAGGCGCGTTTCCGCGCCGTATTCGACACCGTCCTCGAAGTGCTGGTCCTGCTGGACCCCACCGGGTCCGTCGTGGAACTGAACAGGAAGGATGCACCCTGGCGAGCGAAGGATCCTCGCAAGGCGCTGGGGCAGAAAATCTGGGAGTCGCCCACAGTCCGCGCCTACCCGCAGCACACCGACTTGCTAAAGCGGGCCGTTGCGGTCGCGGCGAGCGGCGAAGTGTTCAGCGCCGAGGCCAAGATGGAACGGCTTGGCGTCCCGACAGCGGTCCTCGACATTTCCATGCAGCCGGTTCGCAATGACGACGGGGAAGTCATTTACCTGCTGTTCGAAGCTCGTGACGTAACGGAATTGAAGGCTGCACAGGAACAGCTTCGCCAGAGTCAGAAGATGGAAGCCCTCGGGCAGCTCACCGGTGGCATCGCGCACGACTTCAACAATTTGCTGACGGTGGTCGTTGGCGGCCTCGACATGATCACCAGGCGTGCAGAGGATCCGAAGCTGAAGCGCTACGCCGACAACGCGCTCTCGGCCGCCGAGCGAGGCGCGCGCCTGACCGGCCAGCTGCTCGCATTCAGCAGGGTCCAACGCCTCGAAGTGCGACCGACTCCGGTCGCGCCGCTGATCGAAGAAATGCGCCCCCTTCTCCGAAATGTGCTCGGCCCAGGCATCGAGAAGAGGTTCGATCTCGACGACGAGCATGTGCTGGTCATGGCGGACCCCACGCAGCTCGAGGTGGCTGTGCTGAACCTCGCCATCAACGCGCGCGACGCGATGCCTGACGGCGGAATCCTGACGTTCAGTACCAAGTCGGTCGAGGTCTCCACCGATCCGGAGCTGGAGGACGGAGACTATGTCCAGCTTTGCATTGCCGACACCGGGACCGGGATGCCGCAGGAGGTTGCGGATCGCGCTTTCGAACCATTCTTCACTACGAAGGAGGTCGGCAAGGGCACCGGCCTCGGCTTGTCCATGGTTTACGGAATGGCCCGCCAATCGGGCGGTAGTGCGCGGCTGGAAAGCCGCCCCGGGGAAGGCACGACCGTCAAGCTGCTGTTCCGGGTTGCATCCGGTGAGGCACTTCCAGCGGCTCCAGGCGAAACGTGGACGGACCATGGCGTAGACACGCATGCCGGGGCGTCCGTGATGGTCATCGACGACGATCCGGACGTTCGCGGCTTCGTCGTTGCGACCCTGGAGGAACAAGGCTTCCAGGTTCGCGAAGCAAGCGGCGGCGGAGAAGGGCTTAAGCAACTGGCGCAGGCTCCCGCAGACCTTGTCGTCCTCGACTTCATCATGCCGGGACTATCGGGCGCTGAAGTGGCCAGTCGAATCCGCGTCAGCCGGCCCGAGCAGCCGATCCTGTTCGTGTCCGGCTACAGCGAAACCGAGGCGGTCCGCCGAGTCGCGCCGGACGCCCCGCTGCTGGCCAAGCCGTTCAGGGCCGAGGCGCTGATCAAGGCCGTAAGAGCAGCGCTCGCACCGGCACTTACCTAGGGAATCTGTTCCGATCAGCACTGACCATTTTATGCCTTGACGCGCGCTACAAATGTGGCGATGCTACAAATGTAGCGTGTGAAAGGCCTGACAGTGCTCAACAAACTTCCGCCTCGTGAACGACAGATCGTTGACCTGCTTTATCAGCGGAGCGACCTAACGGTGTCGGAAGTGTGCGATGCGCTTGCCGACCGGCCAAGCGGATCGGCGGTTCGCACGATGCTGAAACGCCTGGAGGACAAGGGTTACGTCCGCCGCACGGATTCCGAACGCGGCTATCTGTACAGTCCGGCGGTGGCCGACACGGTCGCGCGCAAGACGGCGCTTAGCGACGTCGTCCGGACCTTTTTCAACGGCTCGCCGACCAGCGCGGCAACCGCATTGCTTGGGATGTCGGATCGCTTGGAAGCCCAGGAACTGGACGCGCTCGAGCAGATGATAGCAAGGGCCCGGGCAGCGAAGGAGACGCGGTCATGAACGCGCTAATCGCCATCGCGATCAAGTCCCTGATCATCGCCGGTGCAGCACTGCTGATGCTGCGCGTGGCGCGCAATCGCTCGGCTGCCGAACGGTCGTGGATCGCGCATATCGGACTGATGGCGCTCATCCTGCTGCCTCTCGCGCCGCTCGCCATTCCGGCCTTGGCCGTCGAGGCGCCCCGCATCCTCGGAGAGGCGCCCGCCCCAGTGCAGGTGCCGGTCGTGGCCATGGACAAGCGTCAGGTCAGTGCAACTTCGGCAGATCCTGCGCCTGCGGCTAGCGAGCCCGGTATGATCCAGACGGCTATTTCTGCCGTGGATTTCGCTTCGGTGCTTTACTGGATCCCGGCGGCCGCACTGCTGTCCATCACCCTGCTTGCACTTGGCCGTCTGCTTGCACTTCGTGCCCGTGCGGAAGTGCTGGTGGACGGCAATTGGCTCAGCGCCCTCGCTCGCGCCCAGAAGCGTATGGGGTTCAAGCATGGTACCGCCCTGCTGACCAGCGACGACCTTCCCTCGCCGATCAGCTGGGGCCTGATGCGCCCGGTGATCCTGCTCAACACCAAGGCGGTCGACGCGGCCGATGAGGCGGAAGCCATCATTGCCCACGAACTGGCCCACGTTGCCCGGCTGGACTGGATCAAGCTGCTGCTGGCCCGTGTTGCCACGGCCCTTTTCTGGTTCAACCCGTTCGTTTGGATGCTCGCCCGCGAAGCGCACCAACTGCGCGAGGAAGCGGCTGACGACAGCGTGCTCGCAGCGAATATCGCGGACACAGATTATGCGGAACTGCTGGTGGGGATTGCCCGCCACGAGTGCCGCGGACTGTTGATAGGCGCCCACGGTGTCGCTCCGTCCAAGAGCTCGCTCTCCCGACGCGTTGCTCGTGTCCTCGACGCGCGGTCGGCGCGTGGCCCGGTCGCCCGGTCGTTCGCGCTGGGCGTGTTCGTCGGGGCGATCGGCCTGGCAGCGCCGTTGGCAGCACTCACGCTGACTCCGAAGGGCGGCAACGTGGACGCGCTTACGGCGTCTTCGGAAGGCAAGACCTACTATCCCGCCGGCGGTGTGCCGCTTCCGAGCGTCGTTCGCCACAGCGTCGGCGATGCCGTGGGGTCGGCGGTCAACAGCGCCCTCGCCTCCGTGCAGCCGATCTGGTCCGACGAACAGCGCCGCGACTTCGAGAATGAGGCATCACGCTCGGATGGCCGTTTCGCCGCTAGAAGCGCAGACCGCTCCTCCATCGAGACGCGCAACGGCAGGACCCTTATCCGAAGCGCCAGTGGCGCGACGATCACCATCTTCCCGGCAGATGCAAAAGGACGACAGAAGGTCGTGATGCGGGCCGCCAATGGCGCAGTGCAGACTTTCGACGATGCGCGCCACGTGCCCGGCATCCAGGGCTTCCAGGCGCTCGCCAAGCATGATGAAGATGACGACGACAGCCCGCTTCAACAGGCGATCCAAAAGAAAGCCTTGGGGGTAACCCCGGAATATGTCGCCAGCCTGCGTGCCGCCGCGCCGCAGCTTGGAGCAATCGACAATGATGATGCGATCGAGTTGCGGGCGGTGGGTGTGACCCCCGCCTACGCCCAGGAACTCGCCAGCGCAGGCTTCCGCCACCTCAGCAAGGATGACCTGGTGGAAGCGAGGGCGGTCAACGTCCGGGCCGACTATGTTCGCAGCCTTGCAGCGGAGGGCTATCGCAATCTGTCCCTCGACCAGCTTGTCGAGATGCGGGCGGTGGGGGTGAATGCGACCCAAATCCAGCGGCTGCGTGCACAAGGATACAAGAATCTCACGCCGGACCAGCTGGTCGAATTCGCCACCGTTGGCGGGCTGGGACGAGCGCGCGACCGCGATGAAGATGATGACGACGACGGCTGACGTTGCCGCCGCTTCCTAAGACCTAACTCCGAAGCCGAACGCGATTGAAATTGAACGCCCTCGATTGGGCGAACGGGCGAGACTTGCCCGCTGACCTGAAGGAGAAATGCAATGCAACGCACTTTCGCATTCTTTGCCGCCATCCTGCTGACGACTGTTACCGTGACATCCGCTTGCCTGGCGACCGAACCCGACAACATGCGCTTCACGCTTCAGCCCGGCCACCGGGCGGGAGAAGTGCAGCTGGCGCTCCGCAGCGGCCGCAACGGCCATAACAACATGTCCTCTTCCTTTCGCAGCGCCGAATTGGGTGGTTTCAACGTGGCCAGCCTTCGGGGAAATGGACCGGTCAATTTTGCCTTGATCCGCGAAGCCGGACGGCTCGATTGCGCCGGAACCGCCCATGCGTCGCAAGCGGATGGCAATTGCCGCTTCACCGAGAATCAGAGCTTCTCCAGCCTGCTGGCTTCCCGTGGAATGGCACGGCCGACGCGCGAGCAAGCCTACGGGCTGACGATGGTCGAAGCTAATCGGGGCCTCCTGGACGCGCTCCACGCCGCCAATTACCCGCTGCCCAGCGTCGATGATTACATTGGGATGAGCGCCGTGGGCGTGACGCCCGCGTATATCACTGACCTCGCGCGCGCGGGGTACCGGCCAGCGGACGCAGAGCGACTGATCGAATTCCGCGCGGTCGGCGTAACTCCGGAATATCTCGGGTCGCTTGCCCGGGCGGGATACGCAAACCTGCCGGCCGACAAGGTGGTCGAGCTCGCCGCGCTCGACATCGATCCGGAGTTCATTCGCGGGTTCGAGCGGATCGGCTATCGCGACCTGCCGGTCGAGACATTGGTCGAGCTGAAGGCACTGGAAATTACGCCGGAATATGTCCGGGCGGTCCAGCAATCGAGCCTTAAGGCGCAGTCGCTCGACAAGCTGGTGCAGCTGAAAGCCATCGGCTTCGAACCCTCCGCTGGCAGTCGCTGAGCGGCCGTTCATCCAAGTGAAGAGTCACGCACGCCGTTTGTCGAACAGCGCGTGACCCGGTGCATTGCCTTCATAACACAGTAGACGGAACGGGGAACTTCATCATGTCATTGTTGCGTAGGTCGAAAATCGCATTGCTGGCGGGCATTGCCATGATCGCCCCAGTTCATGCGGCGGCGCAAACAGCGTCGGCGACGACGGATCCCGCGGTGGTCCCACCCCCTCAGGCGACCACCGCGGGCACCAAGCGGGTCTACACGCCCGCCGATTTCACCCGCTTCGCGCCGAAAACGGCATACGACATGCTGGTTCAGGTGCCGAGCTTCACAATCCGCCAGGCGGAAATTGAACGCGGGCTCGGGCAAGCCTCTGAAAACATCCTGATCAATGGGCAGCGAAGCGCCGATAAGGCGGGTGGCGGAGCGATCGAGGAGAGCCGGCGGATAGGCGTTGCGAACGTGGAACGGATCGAGATCGTCGACGCGGCGGGCCTCGGCATTGCAGGACTGTCCGGACAAGTGGCCAATATCGTCACGAAGGCTGCGCAAAAGGCGTCCGGGCAGTTCGAATGGAACCCGGATTTCCGCGCCCATTATTCGGAGCCGAACCTGTTCCGTGGCAACGTCAGCTATTCCGGAAAGTCCGGGCCGGTGGACTATACGGTGGGCGTGAAGAACCAGGCTGGACGGGGCGCCTACGGCGGTCCGATCCTGATCTACGATCCGCTTGGCAACCTTATCGAGCGCCGTGACGAGATCCTCCACAACGAGTCCGATCTCGTGACCTTTTCGACCAAGCTCGGCATCGACGGGCCGGGAAGCTCGGTCGGCAACCTGCTGCTCGCCTACACGCCATATTGGAACCCCGGCTTCAGCCGTTATCGTCGAACGAGGCCGGACGGCAACGATGCGACGCGAACCACGAAGACCAAGCTCGACGGCTGGTACTATGACATCAACGGGGACTACGAGTTCGCTGCGGGCCCAGGGCGGCTGAAGCTGATCGGCGTCCGCCACTTCGACCATGAACCCCTGATTACGCGCCAGACGTTCGAGTTCGAAAGCGGCGCTTCCGACGAGGGCGCGCGGTTCAGCCGCGATTCTCGTATCGCGGAGACCATCGCGCGCGGGGAATATCGTTGGAAAAGCGGCAAGAACGATTGGCAGATATCTCTTGAGCGAGCCTTCAACTCTCTCGACCAACGCGGCAGCTTCTCCGAGCTTTCCCCCGAAGGTGAGTTCGAGCCAGTCGACCTCCCGGGTCTCAGCGGCAAGGTGCAGGAACTGCGCTACGAAGCCATCGCCACCCTGAGTCGGCCGCTCAGCTCCAAGCTTGACCTGCAGGTCGACGGCGGCGGCGAAATCTCGAAGCTTGAGCGGGTCGATGGGGACCTGCCGGCGCGCAAGTTCTTCCGTCCCAAGGGCAGCGTCACTGTCGGGTGGCGACCGTCGAAGGGGTGGGACGCAAGCCTCAAGCTTCGCCGCCGCGTCGGGCAGATCAGCTTCTACGACTTCCTCGACCAGCCAAATCTGCAGCAGGAACGCGAGAATAGCGGAAACCCGGACCTCGTCCCGCCCCAGAGCTGGGAGCTTGAGACCGAACTCGGACGTGAGCTCGGCCGCTGGGGCAAGACCCGGCTGCGGATGTACGCGCACCGGATCGACGACATCATCGATGTGATCCCGATCGGCGAGGACGGCGAAGGCGTCGGCAACTTGCCGCGGGCGACCCGTATCGGCCTGGAAAGCACCAGCACGCTGCAGTTCGATCCGATCGGGTGGACTGGGGCGAAACTGGATGTGACCCTTGGCCTGGAGAAGACCCGCGTGAAGGACCCGCTAACGGGCGAGAAGAGGCCTATCAGCGGTACGCGAAATCGCTGGGTGGAGCTTTCACTGCGGCACGACATTGCCCGGACAAATCTCGCCTGGGGCGCGAACTTCAACTACGAGCATTACACGCCCTACTTCCGGTTGACCGAGATCTTCGAGAGCTGGGAAGGCCCGCTGTGGCTGGGCGCTTATGTTGAGCATAAGGACATCATGGGGCTGACCGTCCGCGCGGAGGTGTCCAACATCCTGAACGCCCGCCACCGGGTCGATCGTACGTTCTATGCGGGCTATCGCGACACCTTCCCGATCACGTCCACGCAGCACAACAATCAGCTGATCGGGCCGATCTTCGAGCTTAGGGTGACCGGAAACTTCTAGCTTTGTCTCCAGGCTACCGGGCCGCGCGATGCAACTCGGCAGCCTTGCGCGATTCAGCCAGCCATTTTCTTGGCGGACAGCCCAAGGACCATGTCATTGGCGCGCTCGTAAGACAAAGGACGTCCGAACAGGTATCCCTGGATGATGTCGCATCCGAGTTCGCGCATGCGCTCGAAATCTTCGGCAGTCTCGACGCCCTCGGCCGTGACGGTCATTCGGAAACTCTTCGCGAGTTGCACGATCGATTGGATGATCGCGACATTCTCGGGGCGTGAACCCGCCTCGCGGACGAAGCTGCCGTCGATCTTCAGTTTGTGGAAGATCGCCTTGTTGAGATACCCGATCGAGGAATAGCCGGTACCGAAGTCGTCCAGCGCAATCCCGACGCCCAGGGTGCGCAAGCGGCGCAGGACGTCGTGGGTCGCCCCATTGTCACCCAGGAACACGCCTTCGGTGACTTCCAGCTCGATGCGGTTGGCAGGGACCTTGTAGCGGGACAGGCATTGGCTGACCGTGTTTGGCAGGGCCGGCATGATGATCTGCTTCGGGCTGACGTTCAGCGCGACAGTAATAGGCTCAGGCCAAGTCGCGGCCGCGCGGCAGGCCTCGTCGATCACCCATTCGCCGATCACGGGCATCAGGCCCGCCTCTTCCGCGACCGGGATGAAGACGTTGGGCGGCACGAAGCCCCGCTGCGGATGATTCCAGCGAATCAGCGCTTCGAAGCCGACAAGCTTCTGGGTCTTGGCGCTCACCAGCGGCTGGTAGACCAGGTGGAATTGCTTCGAGACGACCGCCTGGCGGAGGTCGGTTTCAAGGCGGACCCGGTCGTCCTGTTCGGACTGAAGTTCTGACGAGAAGTAACGCGCGATGCCACGGCCGTCATTCTTGGCCTCGTAAAGCGCCAGGTCGGCCTTCAGGATCAAGTCGTCTACCGTCGCTCCATCAATTGGTCCGAAGGCGCAGCCGATGGACACGCCGATGCGGATCTCGGTCTGATCGATCATGTATGGCTCGCGGATCGAGCGGATGATGCTGTCCGCCATCTGCTCAACCTTGCGGCGGCTCTGAGCGTCACCAAGGACGATGGCGAATTCGTCGCCGCCCATGCGGCCGACGTGGCCATCCGTGCCGACTTCATCGACGAGACGCTTCGCGACGGCCTGCAGGACCGCGTCGCCCTTCGGGTGGCCGAACGTGTCGTTGACCGGCTTAAAGCCGTCGAGATCCAGGAACAGGATTGCACAGGGAACATTGCCCGCCGTCGCAGCCCGCAAAGCTTCGCCAAGCAGCTGGCGCACGCGACCGCGGTTGGGAAGGCCGGACAGCACGTCGACGTTGGCCAAGTGGCGTAGTCGCTCCTGAGTCTGCCGAATCTCAGTAATATCGGCGCCGACGCCACGGAATCCTTCGAATCGGCCCGCCGTATCGACGATCGGGTCGCCCGCCATGGAAATCCAACGCGCTCCACGGGACGTCTTGAGTTCCATTTCCATTGCGGTGAACGGCTGCTTTTCCAGCAGCAGACGCCCAAGATCGGCATTCCCGCCGAGCAGGGCCGGAAAGGAATGGCCGAGAAGCTGGTTCGCAGGGCGCCCAAGAAGCGCAACCATCCGCGACGAGATGTAAGTCACGCGGTTTTCTGCATCGACCTGCCAAAGCCAGCCAACACCGCGCTGTTCATATTCCTGAAGCAGCAGACTTGCGCTCTCGCTCTGGGAGCCGAAGTCTGCGTTCGTCTTGAGCTGGTGGAACGCCCAGCGGGCGACGGCGAGAACGCCGAAGATGGCCACGCCGTGCGTAAAAAGGATCGACAGCATGTGCTGCACCGGAATGGTGTCGCGGCCCAGAAGGAGCACTCCGCAGAGACCCGCGGTGAAGGCGGACATCCATGCGATCGCACACTGCGGCACCACGACCAGTCCAAGCCCACCGATGCTGAGTCCGGCAATGATTGAGGCCGCAATGACTTGGGTCCCAGGATCCAACGCGTTGAACTCATAGCCTGGCAGGGAGAGCCAGATGCCGGCCCGAATGACGACTTCGGCCACCAACTGCCAGTTTGGAAGTTTCCGGCCCGACCGGCCAACATGGGTAATCGCCTGGACGCGTGCCAGCTGCATGGCGCCCAGGTTCAGTAAAACCAGCGCCCCTAGCCATCCGACGATATAGGCTATGGATACCGAGCCAAGCAGGGCGGCGCCCATCATGGCTGCGGCGACAATGTTCGCGGCAGCAAAGAATGGCGCAAGCTGCGCCCGCGACATCAGCTGCACGTCGCGCAAGGGCGAAGCGTCATCCTGCTTGTCGCTGGTTACGCCCAGCGACTCCCCGTCGGGGAGTCGGGCAGAAATCATACGCTTGTAGCGATCAGGTGCTTCGTACATCCGCCTGCCGTTTCCACTTCTACGGCTTCGGATAGGGTAAAGAGCGTTTAAGGCGAGTTAAGGCTACAGCCTCGTCTCCCGCTCGAGATGAAGATTTCTGCGGGCACTCAGCGAGCGCCGAGATCCAGCTTATCCAGATCGCGAGTAGTGATCGGGTGGTAGCTGCCGCGGGTGCGAGCGTAGATGCGCGCAGCGATCGGGCGACCCCACTCCTTGTCCTTGGCCAGTGTCTCGATCAGCGGTCGAACGAACTTACGACGCCCTTGCGTGGACAGGAACTGTTCCAGGCTTGGCACGGCTGGGTCGTATCGACTCGCGATCGCGAGATCGAGCCAGGCAAAGCGCACCTCCGTGTTGCGGACACCGTTGAGCCCGAAACTCTGCTCCAGGACATCGAGCCGCGCCTTGGGAAGCTTGCGCGGCAGTTTGTTCAGGAAGCGAAGCCGCTCATCCGTCGTCCAGCCGTTCCAGGCGGCCTTGTCCGGAGTACCACCGCGAGCGAAAGCCGTGACCGCCTTGTCGGCCGCGGCAAAGGCATTTGCGTCCGGCCGCAACATGTTGGTCGGGATCCCGGGCTGATTGACCCAGCGGCCTAGCTGAAGGCGATCTTCCAGCGCCTTATCGCCCTTGATCAGGTTCTGCCGAAGGTCGGCGAGGAACATCGCCGAGGTCACCGGCTGGAAGCTGTGCCTGTCGAACCACCCGCGCAGGAATGCATCGAAGCGCTGCCGCCCGACCGCATTTTCGATCGTCCGCAGGAACGCCGCGCCCTTTTCATAGGCGATATCGGTCAGCCCTTCGTCCGGATGACGGCCCTTCAGATCGATATGGAGGCGCGTGTCGGAGCTGGATGCGCCCCCGAGGCCCTTAATCTCCTTGTTGAGGGCGTCAACGCCGAGCGCAACCTGCTGCGCCGCGACCTTGGGACCGTAAAGTTCTTCGACGATCCGCCGTTCGGCATAGGTGGTCGTGCCTTCGTTGAGCCAGAAGTCGGACCAGGTCGCGTTGGTCGCAAGATTGCCGGACCAGCTATGGGCAAGCTCATGGGCAATGAGGCTGACCAGGCTCTTGTCGCCGGCGATGAAGGTCGGCGTCAGGAACGTCAGCGTCGGGTTCTCCATCCCTCCGAACGGGAAGGATGGCGGCAGCACGAGCATGTCGTAGCGCCCCCAACGATAGGGACCGAACAGCTTTTCGGCCGCGTTGATCATCTTCTCGGTGTCGGCCAGTTCCGCTGCCGCGGCGTCGAGCATCGATGGCTCAGTCCACACTCCGGAGCGCGGCCCAAGCTCCCGGAACTGCAGATCACCCACCGCGATCGCGATCATGTAGGGCGCTACGCTATGGTCCATGCGGAACTTGAAAATGCCTTCACCGCCCTGCGTCATCGGCGGTTCCGCGCGCGGTGCGCTCATGACTGCCGTTAGCCCGGGCGGAACGTGGATCGTCGCGTCCCAGGTCTGCCGAATGCCGGGTGAATCCTGCGTCGGAATCCAGCTCCGGTTCTCGATCGCCTCGCCCTGGCTGAACAGATAGGGCTGCTTCTTGCCCGCCGTCTGCTGCGGGGTCAGCCACTGCAGCGCGCCTGCATCCGGCGCGCTCTTGTAGGTAATTGCGATGCGCTTCGTTTCCGGCTGCAGCGCAATGGCCAGCGGGGCCCCGAGATTCGAGTCGGGCGCTCCGACCTTGTAAGCAAGCGGCTTGCCGGAATCGTCCGCGATCTTCTCAATCTCGAGACCGCGATCGTCGAGGATGATCTCGCTGGCGTTCGGCTGCCGTTCGATGTCGAGCGTGGCCGTGCCGCCGAGCCGACGCGCCTCGAAGTCGACCGTCAAATCGAGGGAAACGTGCGTGACTCGGGCCACCAAAGGCTTGGCGAAACTGTGAATGTCGACCGCGTCCGGCGTACTAAGGACCGGGGCAACGGCGTCCCGCTGCGGCGCCGCTCCTGCCTCATTTCCTACCGTACCCTCCTGGCGGCACGCGGCCGTGAACAGGACGACGGCCGCCAGGGCCGCCCGCGCAATCATCTTCATTCAAGCATCCTCACCGGCAGGGCGTTCCCTCAACGCGACAGCAGATCAACGTGCTGCCTCGCAATGAGTGCCGCTCCGCTCTATATGCGCCCCATGCATGACCGGCGTCAGCGAGGCTAGAGAGTTGGCCACCGACAGCGCAGGGCTGCGCAGCGGCGCCCAGCAGCCACGGCACACGACAAGCCCCACACCCGTCGAGGTCAAGTCACCGGCCGCTCCCATCGCGCGCGGTATCGGGCTCGATCAGCCATTCTTTGGCGACAAGAACCGGGCCTTCTGGATTCTGCAGTCCGTTGGCTGGTCAGGGTATTTCTTCCTGCGCACCTTGTCGGGCTTCGCGAACAGCAAGGGGTGGATGTTCATCGTCCACACGCTGCTACTGACCGCGACCGGTTATTCGTTGACCCTGCTGATGGCGTCGCTTTTCCGCCGTCTGATTGCAATGCGTCCGGTGCTGACGCTTGCACTTTCGCTCATTGCGGTCGTGCTCGCATCGAGCGCCTTCTCGATCATCGAGACGTGGAGCGTAACGACCTTCGTCAGCCAGGCTTGGCGACCGGCCGGGGTCGAATATTTCGGCGGAATCCTGCTCACCTTCTCATTACTCGCCGCGTGGACGGCGCTCTATTACGGGATCAATTACTTCCTGCTGCTCGAGGACCAGATCCGGATGCGCGAGCGGCTCGAAAGCCAGGCCTCGACCGCGCAGCTGGCGATGCTCCGCTACCAGCTCAATCCGCACTTCCTGTTCAATACGCTCAATTCGATCTCGACCCTCGTGCTGTTGAAGCAGACCGAGCGGGCGAACGCGATGCTGGCGCGGCTGTCTTCCTTCCTGCGCTACACGCTCGCCAACGAGCCCACCGCCAGAGTCACGCTGGCGCAGGAAGTGGAGACGCTGAAGCTCTACCTCGAGATCGAGAAAATGCGCTTCGAGGACCGGTTGCGGCCGCATTTCCGGGTCGATCCCGAGACGATCGGCGCGCGCCTCCCCTCGCTGCTGCTCCAGCCGCTGATCGAAAATGCGATCAAATATGCGGTGACCGCGAGCGAGAGCGGCGCGGACATCTGGATCACGGCGCAGCGCGAAGGCCAGGCGGTGCGGATCGAAGTGGCCGACAATGGCGACGGCGCGTCGGCCGAACTGACCGCCAGCCCCTCGACCGGAGTCGGACTGGCGAACATTCGGGACCGTCTGACGCAAGCCTATGGCGCGTCGCATCGTTTCGAGACGAGAAAGAACGAGCGGGGGGGCTTTAGCGT
>JBJMUK010000167.1:0-2896 GCA_045811225.1 Sphingomicrobium sp.
AGTGCGGCGCCTTCCGCACTGCGGAGCGTAGGATCGGTGATGATCCCGCTGACCTGCTGCGCACTGCTCGTCAGGCGCCCGGCATCAATCGGATTGTTGAGCTGCACGGCCTCAACCAAATTGCTCGAATGGAACTTCTCGCGAACGGTCTGGATCGTCCCGAAGAGGGCCGGACCCACCAGTCCGCCGAGATTTTGCGACGCGAGGAATACAACCAGCCAGCTGATGAAATTCTGCGGGCCGGCAAGGAGCGTTCGCGAAAGGCCAATGGCCATCGCAGGTCCAATGAAGAGCAGTCCCGCGAACCCGACCAGCGCCTGACTGAGATAGACATTGGGCGGCCCTGTGAGGTTGGTCGCTCCTGAATCGAGAAATGCTGCGACCGCAACGAGCAGGCAGGCGAGATAGATGGGACGCGCAGGCGATTGCGGGCGCGTCACGAACACGCCCGCGAGGAGCCCGGCCACCGACGCGAGCGTGACGATGATGTAAAGCGTGCGGAATTGCTCCGTCCCATAGCCGAGCGCGGTCAGCAGGCCGACCGACCCGTACGTCTGTTCGGCCATTATGATGCGCACGCAGAAGGCGACAGCGACGATTCGAAGGATCGGTCTCTGACCCAGGAAACGGGTCATGAGCAGCGGCCTCGCGCGGCGGTGCTCGGTGATGATCGCGGATGACAGAAGGACCACCGATAGGGCCAGCGCCCATCCGAGCCCGGGCGTCGTCACCCACCAGTCCGTCCGGCCGAGCGCAAGCAAGGAGCAGAGCAAGCCGACGCCCGGCACCATCAACGCGATGGTCAGGAAGTCCGTCTTTTCGAAGACCCTGCTCCGCTCGCTCGGCGGAACCGGGAGAGCGAGCACCGCGGTCAAGGTCAGCAGCGCGAGCCCGAGTTCGAACATATAGGCCATCCGCCAGTCGCCCGACTCAAGGAGCGAAGGCGCAATCACACGCGCGAGGGGCGTCGCCAGCTGTGGAACGCTCACTCCGATCATGAGCCCGTGGATGCGCCATTGCGCCGGCACGGCCTGGAACCAGAGCACCACGCCCAATGTGGTGAGACCGGCCGCCGCGACACCGCTGACGGCGCGGACCAGCATCGCCGACCAGAAGCCGTGCACTACAAGGTGCATCACGGTCGCTGCGACGTAGCCGAGCAGGACCAGCTTCACGAACGGCTGGATCCCGAACTGCTGCCGGAACTTCACCAGGATCAGGTTCGCGCAAATATAGGTCGTTGCGTAGGCGGCCGGAATCCACGCAGCCTCCTCGGCGGTGAGGCCGAGCGTCCCTTGGAAATAGGAAATGTTCGCGCTGACCAACGCGTTTCCGAGTCCGCCGGTCAGGCCCGCCAGAACGCCGATCGCGCCGTAAGCCCACATCCTGGGGGTCGGATGGTCAGGGTTAAAAGGCGAACCCGGCACCGCGGGGCGCTCGTGGGGCTTGAACTGATAAGCCAGGGTCATGCGCAATGCCCATTCACGAGGGGCGGCTCACGCGTCGACAGGCCTTTCGGCCTTCTCGCATTATCACCGTCGTGAGCTGCTTGCCACGCGATCATGGCGGCCCCTTTCGGTTCGGGCCCATATTTATGGGTTCAGCCGGGCGAGCGGAATTGAGAGAATGCGAGTGACAGCCTCTGGCAATCCTGAGAGGTCAACAGCCGTCGCACTCTTTCAAGGCCTGCCGGAGATAGAAGCTCTTCGGCGTTTTGCTGTCCGCGCATGGCATTCGACAATCAGCGGGTAGCCCCACCACCCCTCCCTAACCGTGATGCCGGCTCGTTCAAGACGACCGCGGGTTTCGGCGACGTCGCCGGGATCTAGAGAGACGAATATGAGGCCAGAGCCGGTCTTGTCGGGCCATTGGCAGGAAAGCAGGTATTCGCTTCCATCGCGCTCCACTTGCGCGACTAGCGCTTTGCCGCCTTCGGAGTGCCGCCAAGCCTCGGCAAAGCCAAGGCCGTCCACATAGAAGCTGACGGCTCGATCAATGTCGGCCACAAAGACTACGGGCCGGGAATACCACCTGCCCATATGCAAACCCCACAGGTTGATGACCGATCATGGTTCTGAATGTCTGCAATGGGTCGAAGCTGTCGCGGAAGCTTGCGGTGGAAAGCAGAGGAACCGGCAGCGGTTTGCTTGACCTTTGCAACAGGTAGGCACAGTCAGTGAAAGCTCGGAGGCAGGCATGAACCTTTCAAATCGTTGGTTCGCGCTGCTCGCTGCGGGGCTATGCGCATCCGCACCGGTTTCAGCCAAAATTGAGAGGTTTCCGGCCAGCTTCCAGACCCGGGAAGTTTCGGCGAATGGAACGACAATCCATGTGCGTGTCGGCGGGACCGGACCTGCCGTCCTCCTGATACACGGCTTCGGCGACACGGGAGACATGTGGGCGCCCTTGGCTACTCGTCTCGCTAGGCATCATACCGTTGTCGTCCCCGATCTGCGTGGAATGGGCCTTTCGGCTCATCCCGAGACCGGATACGAAAAGGCGAACGAAGCCAAGGACGTCGCTGCCGTTCTCGATGCCCTAAAGGTCGATGGGCCGATCGCCTTGGTGACGCACGATATCGGTAACATGGTTGGCTACGCCTTTGCCGCTCAGAACCGTAATCGGGTGAGCCGCTGGGTGGTGATGGACGCGCCTTTGCCAGGGTTGGGTCATTGGACCGACGTCTTGCTAGATCATCGGACTTGGCACTTCGACTTTTATGGTCCCGATGAGGAACGGCTGATTGCTGGCCGCGAACGTCTCTATCTCGATCGCTTCTACAATGAACTGTCGGCCGACCCTCGCCACATCGATGACGAAACGAGGGTCCACTACGCCGCGCTCTATGCGCGGCCGCACGCCATGCATGATGCTTTCGCGCAATTCGCCGCCTTCC
>JBJMUK010000168.1:0-2768 GCA_045811225.1 Sphingomicrobium sp.
AATTGCGCCAAACACGGCCACTCCGACGGAGCAGGCGATCGAAAGCCAGAACTCCCATTGCTGGATCCGGTAGATCCGGCCGAGATCGGCGATTTCGAACAGGCCAATTGCCGCCGCGATTACCACCGCCGCAAGTGCCGCACCGGGCAGGTTCTTGAACAGCATAGGTGCGGCTATCAGCAACAGCGCGACGACAAGGGCTCCGACGACGCCGGTCATCTGCGTGCGGGCGCCGGCCGCTTCGGCGACCGGAGTACGCGAAGAGCTGCTGCTGATCGCAAATCCCTGGAAGAGACCTGCCGCCAGGTTGGCGGCTCCCAGTCCGACCATCTCCTGGTTCGGGTCGACCCGGGTTCCGGTACGCGCCGCATAGGAACGCGACAGGACGCTGGTATCGGCGAACGAAACGATTGCAACGGCACATCCGCCGATAAGGACGGGGACGAAATCCGCGGGGGATATCCAGGGAATGACGAAGCTTGGCAGGCCTTGGGGAACCGGACCGAGCACGGAGACCCCCGATCGCTCTGCAAGGTTGAGCCATGCGGTGATGATCGTGGCACCGATGACCGCGACCAGGATTCCCGGGATGCGCTTATGTCCCTTCAACAGCAGGATGACGGCTAAGGTCCCGATCCCCACGGCGAATGCTGCCCAATTGGCCTCGCCCGCCAGGATCGCTTCGCCAATTGCCCAGAGGTTGCGCAA
The DNA here is from genome assembly GCA_045811225.1 of Sphingomicrobium sp. GTDB lineage: Bacteria > Pseudomonadota > Alphaproteobacteria > Sphingomonadales > Sphingomonadaceae > Sphingomicrobium. The sequence continues at coordinate 709 of JBJMUK010000168.1, forward strand.
AGGCCCGGTGCCATGGATTGAAAAGCCGAAAAGCTTCGGCAACTGGCTGATCAGGACCGCCAGGGCGATTCCGTTCATATAGCCATAGCGAATGGGCTTGGAGAGAAGCTCTGTGACAAAACCCAGGCGCAAAACGCCGGCCAGGATGCAGACGGCTCCTGATACGAGAGCCATGGCGCTCGCCAGTGCAACCGCTCGCATCGGATCGCCGCCTGAAAGCGGAAGCACGACACCAAGAATAACGGGCGCCAACGCTGAATCCGGGCCAAGAACCAGGATGCGGCTTGGCCCGAAGATCGCATAGGCCAGGAGCGGGACGATGGTCGCGTAAAGGCCGTAGATGCCGGGCAGGCCGGACGCCACGGCATAGGCGATGCCGACGGGCACCAGCATCGTGGCCAGTACGATTCCCGCCACCACGTCGTTACGCAACCAGCCGGCTTCGTAATGACGAAGGGTTTGAATACCGGGCAACCAGCGGGTGCCTATGCGAAGGCCGGTCACCATTCGGGTAGCGCCGGTTGGATGATCAGGCTCTGAAGCTTCAAGAAAAGGTTGGGAAGATGGCTTGGTGCGACACTGTCCATCGCCTGCTCCACTTCAAACCATTTTCGCTCCCGCACTTCGAACTCAGGCCACACTTCAAGCTGGCGAGTGACTTGCAGTGGGAAAACGATCACTTCGACGAGCGGCTGTTCCAGGAAAAAGCTGTTGCACTTTCGGTGAAGAAAGCTTCCCACCGGGCGATCTTGGGTTGGGCCTTCGACGCCAGCTTCTTCGAAAGCCTCCATCGTCGCTGTTTCTCGAAACGCGTTGCTCGACGGCAATCGGCCTTTGGGCAAAGACCACATCGCTTGGTCCTTGCGGCGGATGAGGAGAATCTCCAGCCGCCGATATGGGTCCAAACGAAAAGGCAAGGCGCCGCTTCGAAGCGGTACGTCGGGCCACTGGCGGTCAACGAACTGACTCACGCTGCACGTCCCCTCGCCAATCCATTGTCATGGCCCGGTCGCGCACGTCTATCGGCACTTTCCCCGACTAACTCATGACCTCAACATGTAGAAAGCCGACGCTAGCCAATTCGCATGCATGTGCGCTTCCGTGGATACCCTGCCCCTTATTCCACGACCTCCGACACCTACATGGGCTGCAAAAGGAGCATGCCATGAAGCTTTCGGGAAACACCATTCTCATCACGGGCGGTGGGTCGGGCATTGGTCGGCAGCTGGCCCAGCGTTTCCACGATCTCGGCAACAAGATCATTGTCGCTGGACGGCGGCGGGAAGCTCTGGACGATGCGATTGGCGGGCGCGAAGGGATGTTTGCGCTGCAGCTCGACGTGGCCGACCTGGATTCCATCACCGATGCAGCTCGGCGCGTGATCGCGGAGCACCCCGAACTTAACGTCCTCATCAACAATGCCGGGATCATGGCGAGCGAGGATCTTCGCGGATCGCGCGACCTGGGTATCGCGGAAGCGACGGTGACGACCAATCTGCTTGGACCGATCCGGCTGACCAATGCCCTGATCGACCATTTGAAGAGCAGGCCGGATTCTGCCGTCGTCAACGTCTCGTCGGGCCTGGGATCCGTGCCGCTGGTGAGCGCGCCGACCTATTCGGCGACCAAGGCGGCGATCCACAGCTATACGCTGTCGCTGCGCGAGCAATTGCAGGGCCAGGTCGAGGTGATCGAGCTGATCCCGCCGGGTGTCCAGACCGATCTCACCCCCGGCCAGTCGACGCGCGAGGGCTATATGCCGCTCGATGATTATATCGACGAGGTGATGGGCCTGTTCGCGATCCAGCCAACTCCGCCCGAAATCGCCGTCGAGCGAGTCAAATTCCTTCGCAATGCCGAAGCCGAAGGCCGTTTCGCCCAAACATTCGCCGCCCTCAACACGGCGCACTGAGCCTCTGGCGACAGCGCAAGGGGTGGTGGGATGCTTGACTAGTAGGAACTCATTTCGTTCCTGCTGGCGATGCCGACCCGGTCAGCCACGCTGCGCGCCTCATCCCTCGTCCCGCCCCATCTCGCCCCCTCGGAAATGGCGCGCGAGT
>JBJMUK010000169.1:0-13951 GCA_045811225.1 Sphingomicrobium sp.
GCAGCCCAGCGTCCTCACCCGACACGCCGACCGCGACCGGCTCGTCGCCGGCCTGGCTGTTGATCGTCGCCACGAGGTCGCGGTTGATCTTGCCGACCAGCACCATGCGGACGATCTCGAGCGTCTCCTCGTCGGTGACCCGGAGGCCGTCCTTGAACTCGGGCTCCTTGCCGACGCGGCGGAGCATGGTGTCGACCTGCGGACCGCCGCCGTGGACCAGCACGCAGCGAACGCCGACGCTGCGGAGGAGCAGCACGTCCTGCGCGAGCGCGAGGTCGGACTGCTTGTCGATCGCCGCGCCGCCGAGCTTCACGACGATCGACTTGCCGGCGAACTGGCGGATGTAGGGCAGCGCCTCGACGAGGACCCGCGCCGTCTCCGCCGGAGAGAGATCGCGCGTCATGACGTCTTGCTATTCTCTTTGATGTAGCCCGGACCGAGATCGACGCCGATCACCTGCGCAGTGCCCGATCCGGCGCCGAGATTCACCTCGATGTCGATTTCGTCATTCTTCATGTGTCGGGCGACGGTCTCTTCGTCATGGGCGATCGGCGCTCCGGCCTTTGAAACAATGATCCCGCCATAGGCGACGAACGCCCGGTCGACTTCCATTTGCGATCCCGAAGAGCCAGCCGCCGACAGCAGCCGCCCCCAATATGGATCGCCGCCATGCCACGAGCATTTCACGAGATTGTTCTCGGCGATGTTTTTCGCGGTGGAGCGCGCTTCGCCGTCCGACGCCGCACCTGTCACACGCAGCCGGACGAGACGGGTCATCCCTTCAGCATCCCGAGCCATCAACAGCGTCAGTTCCTCGCAGACTTTGTGGAGCGCGTCGGCGAACTCGCTCAGCTGCGGCTGCCCGCGCCGGGCGCTCGACATAAGGATGACGGTGTCGTTGGTCGATGTCGCGCCGTCGACATTGAGCGTGTTGAAGGTCAGGTCGACTGCGTCCTTCAGCAGCCGTTGCATGTCCGATTGGGGAACATCCGCATCGGTAGTGATGAATGCAAGCATGGTCGCCATGTTGGGCGCGATCATCCCGCATCCCTTGGCCATTGCGCCGATCGTGAAGTTCGATCCGCGGACGACCGCCTGCTTCGGCTTGGAATCGGTCGTCAGAATGCCTAGCGCGGCATCCTCCGCACCGTCGGCACTCAGTTTGCTGGCAAGCTTCGGCGTCGCATCGAGGATCTTTTCGATCGGCAGCGGCGTACCGATGATCCCCGTCGAGCAGACTAGCACGTCTTTCGGATCACATCCCAGAGCTTGCGCCGCAGCCGAGCACATCGCCTCGGCATCACGCATCCCCGGCTCGCCCGTTCCCGCATTGGCGTTCCCCGAGTTGACAATGACGGCAACGGCTTGCCCGCAATTGGCTGCAAGGCGGGAACGCGACGCGACCACTGGGGGGGCGACGAACTTGTTCTGGGTGAAAACGGCGGCTGTCCGCACGGGCTTGCCATCGACCGTTGCAAGCAACGCCATGTCATTGCGCTTGCGCTTCACTCCGGCGTGGCAGCCGGATGCGACGAACCCTTCAGCAGCGGTAATGCTCACGGATAAACTCCAACTTTCGGAAGCCCCTCGGCTTCATCGAGACCATTCATAAGGTTTGCGCACTGGATCATCTGACCGGCCGCGCCCTTCACGAGATTGTCGAGTGCGGCGATCGCCAGCACTCGCCCGGTTCGTTCGTCGTATCGGGCCGTAACGTGCACGGCGTTGGATCCGAGCGTCCATTTCGTTGACGGGGCTCGCTCTGAAACGTGCACAAAAGGCTCCGCAGCATAGGCGGCACGCAGGACTTCGATCGGCTCGTCCGAATGCATCGGTCTGGCTGCCTTGCCGTAGCAGGTCGCCAGGATACCCCGGTTCATCGGCACCAAGTGCGGCGTAAACAGCACCGTCGCGCCAAGGCCCATCTCCATCTCGGCCGTGTGCCGGTGGTTGAGCAGCCCATAGGCAGTGAAATTCTCATCGACCGTGTTGAAGTGTGTCTCTTCCTTGAGGCCGCGGCCGGCGCCGCTGACACCTGACGCTGCATCGACGACGATGCTGTCCCGCTCGACCAGCCCCGCATCCACCAGCGGCTTGAGGGCGAGGATCGCGGAGGTCGGATAGCAGCCCGCGGCAGCGACACACTGGGCCGTACGGATCGCATCGCGATTGAGTTCGGGGATTCCATAGACAAACCGGCCGAGCAGTTCGGGGGCCTTGTGCGCCTCCCCATACCAGCGCTCGTAATCTTCCGGCGTGTCGAGCCGAAAATCAGCGCCGAGGTCCACCAACTTGGCTCCACTGGCGACGATTTCAGGCGCAAGATCCTGCGAGTGACCGTGAGGCAAGGCGGCGAAAACCAGATCGAGGCCGTCGAGCGCGCTCGGTGCATAAAGTTCGAAGCTGGCCTCGCCATAAGCAAGGGCCAGATGCGGGTGGACGTCGGAGACGGACTTACCAGCCTTGCTGTCCCCGAAGAACCGAGTGGCGGTGACCGCCGGGTGAGCCGCGAGCAGCCGCAGGAGCTCCGCCCCTACGAATCCCGACGCGCCAAGAATGCCTACCTTCAACATCGCGGCTCTATTCACCGCAATGCATAATTATGCAACCCCTCAGCTCTCGATACCGAGCTGCTTCCGGTCGTATGGGTCGAGAAGATCCTGCACTTCCACATGCTTCTTCATGTAGGCGGCAAAGAATGGGCAGCTGGGAATGACCTGCAGTCCCTTGCTGCGTGCATAATCCAAACCCGCCTTGATCAGCAGGGTTCCAATACCGTGACCTTCATGCTCGGCAGGCACTTCGGTGTGCGTGAAGACGATCTCGCCCTCGTGCAGCGAATAGGCTGCAAGCGCGGTTGCGTTGCCCAGATCCACCTCGAACCGATGGGCGTCGCGGTTGTGCCGGACCTGCGGTTCCTTGCTCATCAGACCTGACGCAGAGCGGCGGCTGCCCTGGCGCGCGCGCCAATCGCCGTGAAATCGCTTTCACCATCCTTCAAAAGCCACGAGCCGCCGACACAGAGCACGGCTTCAAGGCCAAGCCAGTCGCCTGCAGTCTCCGGCGTGATTCCACCGGTCGGGCAGAAACGAATGTTTCCGAAGGGCGCGCTGATCGCTTTCAGCGCTGCGCGCCCACCGGAGGCTTCGGCAGGGAAGAATTTGAACCGGTCCAGGCCAAGATCGAGTCCGCGCATCAGGTCGCCGGCCGTGGCGATGCCCGGAAGGAATGGAATGCCCCGAGCCACTGCGGCCTTCCCCAGCGGCTCGGTAAGTCCCGGGGACACGATGAACTTCGAACCGGCCTCGATTGCCCGATCCAGTTGCGCTTCGTTCAACACGGTGCCCGCGCCAACGATTGCACCCTCGACGTCAGCCATCGCGCGGATGCAGTCCAGGGCCTGCGGGGTACGCAGCGTCACTTCGATGACGCGAAGGCCGTTGGCGACATAGGTGCGCGCCAGTTCCGCAGGATCAATCGAACCGTCCAGGCTGATCACCGGGATGACGGGCGACGTCCGCATGACCTGGTCGATTGAGAGTGGTTCGCTCATGGATAGGTCTTCGCAAAGGCCGCTGCAGCGCCAAACAGGCCCGGCTGCGGGTGAGTGATCAGCTTGACCGGCATCTTGTCCATCAGGCTTTCGAACCGACCCTTGGCAATGAAACGTGTACGGAAGCCTGAACGGGGCAAATGATCTGCGAGCCGGTACCCGAGACCGCCGCCGATGACCACCGCACTGGACCCCTGTGCAAGCGCCAGATCGCCGGCAAGCGCCCCGAGCGTGAGGCAGAAATGGTCGAGCGCCGCGGCGGCGAGGCTGTCGCTGCCATCCATCGCCGCCATCCACAACTGCTTCTCGTCCCGCACCGGCAGACTGCGCCCCTCGATCGAGGCCAAAGCTTCCATGATGTTGACGAGACCACGGCCGGAGATCAGCCGTTCGACAGAAACGCGCCTGAAGCTCGTCCGAAGGTAGGCCAGGATCTTGTCTTCAAGGCTGTCGAGGGGCGCGAAGTCGATGTGCCCGCCTTCGGTCGCCACCACTTCATAGTCACCGTTCTTCCGCAGCAGGAGCTGGGCGACGCCGAGCCCGGTTCCGGGCCCGAGGACCGTGATCACGCCGTCTTCCGGGAGGCCCTGTGGCGGGCCGCACAGGTGGCGGAAATCGGCCAGGTTGAGCGTGGCCACCGCGTGTGCAACCGCTTCGAAATCATTGACGATCAGGTGCCGTTCGATGCCCAGCTTCGGGTTCATCAGCGCTGGCCGGATGACCCACGGATTGTTGGTCAGCTTCAGGACGTCGCCACCAACATGACCCGCGAAGGCCATCGACATTTCGTGAGGGAGCGCGCGGCCGATGTGCGCGGCGAAGGCCTCGGTCGCTGTCTGGAAGCTGGCGTAATCCGCCGTCTTCAGGGTCAGCGGCTCACCCAGCCGAACGACCTTGCCGCGTTCGATCTCCGCAAGCGCAAAGCGCGCGTGTGTGCCGCCTACGTCGGCAACTGCAATCGTCCGCTCAGTCATGCCAGGTTACACCGTCGCCTTCACTGAGCGAAATTGCGGCCTGCGGGCCGGAAGTGCCCGCCGCATAGGGTTGTGGAGTCATGCCGATCTCGGTCCAGGCGGCGCGGATCGCGTCGATCCACTCCCATTGGGCTTCGACTTCGTCGCGGCGAACGAACAGGGTAGGATCACCTTCGATCAGGTCCAGGAGAAGCCTTTCATAGGCGATCCGGCGGCGGCGATCGGCGAATGCGTTGGCCAGCCCCAGATCCAGCGGCACCTCCCGCAGCCGAATGCCTTCACGGTCGAGCCCGGGCATCTTCGCCATCACCAGCAGCCGGATCGTTTCTTCGGGCTGCAGGCCGATCACCAGCTTGTTCGCCTTGGTCGTCGCGCCACGCGCCGAGAAGACGTTGTGAGGCACTTCTTTGAACTGAATGTAGATCTCGGTCGTCCGGCGCGGCATTCGCTTGCCCGTGCGCAGATAGAAGGGGACGCCCTTCCAGCGCCAATTATCGACGTGCGCCTTCAGCGCAACGAAGGTTTCCGTGTCGCTGCCGCGCTCCAGCTCATCGGCATAACCGGGAACCGGGGCTTCACCCATGGTGCCCGCGACATATTGACCCCGCACACTATGTTCCGCCGCGTCTTCCGCCGTGATCGGTCGCAGGGACCGGAGCACCTTCACCTTCTCGCTGCGGACCGACGTCGCATCGAAGCTCGCCGGCGGCTCCATCGCCACGAGGGCGAGCAACTGAAGCATGTGGTTCTGCGCCATGTCGCGCAGGGCGCCGGCCTTATCGTAATAATCCCCGCGACCCTCGACACCCACCGTCTCGGCGATTGTGATCTGCACATGATCGATATGCGCGCTGTTCCACAGCGGCTCGAACATGGAGTTGGCGAAGCGCAATGCCAGCAGGTTCTGGACGGTTTCCTTGCCGAGATAGTGGTCGATCCGGAACGTGCGCTCTTCCGGGAAGGCCGAGGCAACGGCGTCGTTGATCTCACAGCTGCTCTGGAGATCCGAGCCAAGCGGCTTTTCAAGCGCCATCCGGACATTGTCGGTGGCCAAACCCGCGCGAGCCAAACCGTCGATCGTGGGCCGGAACAGGGAAGGGGCCGTCGACAGGAAGATTGCCAAGCCACCAGACGTATCGCCGACGGCTTCAGCAAGCTTCGGAAAGCCACCAGGCTGCGTCGCATCAAGCGCGACGTAGCTCACGCGCTTCAGGAAGCGCTCGGCCGAGTCCGCCTTGAAGAATCCGTCCGGGAGATGTTCCTTCAACGCTTCTCGAGCGCGCGCCCTGTAGTCGTCGTTGCTGAGTTCCGTGCGCGCCGTGCCCACGATCTTCAGGTTGGCAGGCAGCAGCCCATCCCGATCGAGCCCGTATAGGGACGGCAGCAGCATCCGCCGCGCGAGGTCCCCGGTTGCTCCGAACAGCAAAAGTGTCGCCACGGGATTCGTCACGCGGCGTCCTTACGGCGAGGATGCCGGGCGAATCGAGCAGTGATTTCGGAAATTGTCCTCCGGCCGACCCGCAAAAGGGGCGCGCCGAAGCGATTATCGCAGATCATGACCCCTCCCCCGCGGCAACTGTTAGCGCTACCAGTAGTTGGCACTAGTCCTGATGGATTGCGCAACGCGGGTCAAGGCTTGGCAAACCCCTAGCCTGCGGCTGCGGTCAATCGCACGCTGGAGGATCGCTGCTCAATCCATCCCTCGATGATGCCTGCGATGCGTTTGCCGGCGCGGCCGTCGCCATAGGGAAAGGCTCGCCTTGACATCGAAGCAAGTGCCACCGGGTCGGCGCGCAACCGCTGCACTTCATCTACGATCGTGTCGCTGTGGCAACCGATTAGCCGCATGTTGCCGCTCTCGATCGCTTCCGGCCTTTCGGTTTTGTCCCGCAGGACCAGCAGCGGCGTCCCGAGTGCGGGAGCCTCCTCCTGCATCCCACCGGAGTCGCTAAGCAGCAGATCGCAATCGCGCATCGCGAGAACCAGATCCGGATGCGGGCAGGGGGGCTTCAGAACTATACCGGCTACGGATCCAAGCTTTTGCGTGAGCGTGGCCGAAAGTTCCGGATTCGGATGTTGAACCAGGTGGATCTCCAGCGAGGTATCACTTGCAAGGCGGGCTAGTGCCTCGGCGAGACCCTGGACTCCCGACCCCCAATTTTCACGCCGGTGGCAGGTCACGAGGATCTTGAACTTTCCAGCTTCCTTTCGCTGGCGCGGGGGCAGTGCAGCTTCGACCGCCAGCAACGCGTCGATGCCGGTGTTTCCCGTGACGAACACATGCCCGCGCACCTGTTCTCGCCACAGGTTCTCGGCGGCCGCCTGTGTGGGGGCAAACAAAAGCTCGGCCCCACCGTCGATACGGCGGCGGTATTCCTCCTCCGGCCAGGGTTGCCGGGGATCATGGCTCCGCAGCCCCGCCTCTACATGCGCGACGGACACGCCGGCCCCGAAGCCGGCGATAGCGCCACCCATGGCGCTGGATGTATCCCCTTGCACAACCAGCAGTTCGGGCCCGGACCGCAGCACACCATCAAGTGCGCAGCGCACCGCCTCCACGTGATCGTGCGGCAAGGCCTGTCCAGGGCACCTGAGATTCACCGCATCGAACCCACCCAGGCCGAAGCTTTGAAGCTCCAGCTGCGGATGCTGTCCGGTCAGGATGATGGATGGTTTAAGGCCTCGACGGGCGAGGGCATGAGCGACAGGAGCTTGTTTAATGGCTTCTGGGCGGGTTCCGATGACCAGCCTGATGTCTACGCGATACAGCCTTCCCCCTACCTCGGCGGGGCCTATTTGCCTCCGCTTTGGACCGAGGGCAAGTCGCTGATTAGCTTAACGGAAGTTGTCCGCGTAGGCCTGAATCTTCAACCGGACCGGATTGGCCGGGATGACGTGATATTCAAGCCCGTGACGCGTGGCGTAAGCGATTGCCGCATCCTTGCTGTCGAAATTCATCCGGACTTGCGTGTTGGTGTCGCCGGAGCCGTTCCAGCCAGTCAGCGGGTCGGGCCGAAGCGGCTCCCGCCGTTCGAACTCGAGCAGCCAGCGGCCGGCATTCGCCTTGCCGGACTGGGTGGTCTTGCGTTCGAGCTCGGTGATGCGCGCGATGGTCATGCGCGGCAGGTGGCAAAGAGAGGGCGACGAATCAAGGGCGATCCGCACGCTTGGTCCGCAAGGTGGGTGCCGCCGAGGCGGGGTCGTCGGGCCATGGATGCTTGGGGTATCGCCCGCGCATTTCCCGCGCCACATCGCGCCAACTCCCCGCCCAAAAGCCGGGGAGATCCCTGGTCGTCTGGATTGGACGTCCAGCGGGGGAGGTGATTGCAAGGGTGAGCGGCACCCGGCCAGCCCCGACCATCGGGTGTGCGGAAAGGCCGAACAGCGCCTGCGCGCGAACTTCGACGATCGGTCCACCGGGCGCGGAGTAGTCAATGGCATGACTGCTTCCTGCCGGGCTGTTGAACTCCGGCGGGGCGAGGCGCTGGATGGCGCGTCCGGCCTCATAGCCCAGCAATTGCTCCAGCGCAGATCGCAGCTCGACCGCAGCGATCTGGCCCAACTGTCGTTTGCTCTCGACAAGGGCAGGCAGCCAGTCGTCGAGCATCGCAATCAGAGCATCATCGGCAATTGACGGGATCGAGGGGTCAAGCTGCCTTCCAAATGCTGCCCGCGCCCGGAAGTCGGTAACCGGCTCCGTCCATGGTAACAGAGCCAAACCGAATGTGCGCACCCCCTCGACGAGAGCGCTGACGATGGCCTCCTTGTCCGGGTGCGGATCCGGGCCGCTCTTGAGCTTGATTGCTCCGAGCCGCTGTGTCCGCATCGGCGCCACGGATGCGGTCCCCGGGTCGAACTGGGCCTCGTGCCTTGTTTGCAGCCGATCTGAGAAAAGCGACCTCACCTCCGTTTCATCGACTGCGGCGGCGGACAGGTGACGAGCGCCGGAAGCATGGCCGGCTACTTCACCGACGGCGAGCCATTCCTCGCGCGCGAGCGGAGAAGCGGGATCGAGCCGGAAGCCACGACCGCCGACGGACTGCCAATTTTCTCCTGACGCCTCGCGGCGGCGGGACAGTCGATCAGGGAATGCCAAGGCGAGCGCCGCAGCAAGGCGATTGCCATCTCCGGTATCGGATAACCGCCGTGACATGTTCCGGGCAGCTTCGGCGCGTGGCGAGCGGTCCGAACGCCAGCGGCGAAGCCGGACCTCCAGATCAGCATCATTGCCGCCAAGGCCTCGCTCCGTGAGCAGCACCGCGGCATTGGCGGCGGATGCGCCGAAGCCGCGAAGGCCCGCCTCGATCAGCATATGCGCAAGCCGCGGCTCGAGCGGTGTTGCGGCGATCGCACGACCGTGCGCGGTGACTTGTCCGCGTTCGTCCACGGCTCCGAGCCTGATCAGCCGCTCTCGCGCTTCCTCGATTCCGGACTTGGGCGGAGGGTCAAGGAAGGGGAGCCGGCCCGGGTCACCCTCACCCCACAGAAGGCATGTCAGCAGGAGGCTTGAAAGGTCGGCCTCCAGGATTTCCGCGGGATCGTGGGCGGGAAGGGAGGCAGTTGCGGCTTCCTCCCACAGCCGAACGGCTAGCCCCGGAGCCTGACGGGCGGCGCGGCCCGCCCGTTGGGTCGCAGCGGCACGGCTCGCCTTTTCGGTGACTAGTCGCGTAAGCCCCGCACCGCGGTCGTAGCGCGGGCGGCGGGCGAGGCCACTGTCGACGACGATCCGTACATCTTCCAGCGTTAGGCTGGTTTCCGCGATGCTGGTTGCAAGAACGACCTTGCGTTTGCCTGGCGGGGGGCGTGCCAGTGCCTTCCGCTGTGCCGCCGGGTCAATGCCGCCATGCAATCTGTGCATCTCGCAATCCGAAGGAAGGCGCACCAGCTCTTCGGCTGTCCGCTCGATCTCGGCGACCCCGGGCAGGAAGGCGAGCAGAGATCCAGGATGATCCGTCAGCGCGGACCTTACGGCCGACGCCACTTGCGCTTCGATCCGTCGGGTTGGATCTCGCCCTACATGGTCGATCATCAGAGGGTGGCTGCGGCCCTCGCTCACGACCTTAGGCGGATTGCCCAAGAGCCTGCCAAACCGCTCACCATCAAGCGTCGCGGACATCGCAACGATTCGCAGGTCTGGACGAAGCGCCGCAGCGGCGTCGAGCGCCAGCGCCAAGGCGAGATCATTGTCGAGGCTGCGCTCGTGTACTTCATCGAACAGCACTGCCGAGACGCCTGAGAGTTCCGGATCTCCCTGGATCCGCGACAGGAACACGCCATGGGTCATCACGATTACGCGTGTCGACTTCCCGGTGCGGCTGTCGAGACGGGTCTGATAGCCAATCGCCTGGCCCGGCTTCTCGCCGAGTGCCCCAGCCATGAATTCCGCGGCGGCGCGGGCGGCGAGGCGGCGCGGGACCAGTAGCAGGATGGCACCAGCGCACCACGGCTCCGCTAGCAAGGCCGGGGCGACGGCGGTCGTTTTCCCGGCGCCCGGCGGGGCGATCAATAGCGCGCGAGTGTGTTCCCGCAGTGCCGCCAGCAAATCGGGAAGCACAGCATGGATCGGAAGTGTCATGCCGTTCGAGGCGATGCCCGCCTAATAAGCTCTGGCGACTGCGAACTCGGCGGCTTCGACGAGTGCGGACTTGGCGCGCCCACTGCCGAAAGGCGCAAGTGCGTCGATCGCACGGCGGGTGTAATAACGCGCTTGCTCAATCGTGTCGTCGAGTGCGCCCGTGGATCGAACCAGCTTGATCGCGTGGGACAGATCCTGATCGCTCGCCTGTTCGCCGGAGATGGCTTTGCGCCAGAAGCTGCGGTCTTCCTCCGATCCTCGAGCGTATGCCAGGATCACCGGAAGCGTCATCTTGCCATCCCGGAAGTCGTCGCCAACGCCCTTGCCCATGGTCTCGGCATCGGAAGCATAATCGATCACATCATCGACGAGCTGGAATGCGATGCCCAGGTTGCGGCCGTAGGAATCGAGCGCAAGCTCGGCGCTCTCGCCCGCTTCGGCGACCACTGGGGCCACCCGGCATGCGGCGGAGAATAATGCGGCCGTCTTCGCGCTGATGATGTGCAGATATTGATCTTCGTCGGTTTCGATCCGGCGCTGGGCGGTCAGCTGCTCGACTTCACCCTCGGCGATTACTGCCGAGGCGTGGCTCAGGATCTTCAGCACTTTCAGGCTGCCGTCTTCGACCATCAACTCGAAGGCACGACTGAACAGGAAATCACCAACAAGCACGCTTGCCGGATTGCCCCAGATCAGATTTGCGGTTCGCCTGCCGCGCCTCATCCCGGAGCCGTCCACGACGTCGTCGTGAAGCAGGGTCGCGGTATGGATGAACTCGACAGCGGCGGCGAGCTTGTGATGGCGCGTGCCCGGGTAGCCTAGCATGGTCGCACAGGCCAGGGTCAGCATCGGCCGCATCCGCTTGCCGCCGCCGGCAATCAGATGACCGGCAAGCTCCGGGATCAGCCCGACCTTTGACTGCATCCGATCGAGAATGACGGCATTCACGCCGTTCATGTCCGAAGCAACCAGCTGCAGCAGCGGATCGAGCGACGGTTCGGCTGAGCCGCGAAGTGGAACCACGGTGGACACGGAAAGCCCGATAGCGGGCACGGTCGTTTTTTCCTAGCCTGCGGGCAGCGTGAGCCTTGCGAGAAGACCGCCGAGGTCCTCGCTTTCCTCAAGAGCGATTTGGCCGCCGTAAATTTCGGCAACGTCCCGGACGATGGCGAGGCCCAGGCCTGTGCCCGGCTTGCCCGTGTCCAGCCGTGCGCCTCGCGCGAAAATCGCTTCCCGTTCCTTTTCCGGAATGCCGGCCCCGTCGTCCTCAACGAGGATATCGATATTTTCTCCGTGCGGCTCGACCGTTACGAACACCCGTCCGCCACCATATTTGGCAGCATTCTCAACCAGGTTGCCGAGCATTTCATCGAGATCCTGGCGCTCGACCCGCACCTGGGCACTCTTGTCGCCGGCAATGTCTACAGTGGCGCCTTCGTAGAGCCGGTCGACGGCGCGTTCGACCGCTTCAAGGCTTTCCCATACGGTGGCTCGGGCCTGGGCCGAGGCGCGGCGGCCGATGGCGCGCGCCCGGGCAAGGTGGTGATCGACCTGGCGCCGCATGACCTGGGCTTCACGGCAGACGGTATCCGAAAGATCCGGGCTCCTGGCTGTTGCGGCATTGGTGATAACCGTCAGCGGGGTTTTCAATGCATGAGCGAGGTTGCCCGCGTGACGCCGGGCCTCCTCGGCCTGATCCTCGCTGTGAGCGAGCAACTGGTTGATCTCTTCGGTCAGCGGGCGGATCTCGCCGGGAAATTCATTGCTGATTCTAGTCTTGTCGCCCGATCGGATCAGTGCGACTTCTCGCCGGACGCGTCGGAGAGGCCATAGTCCGTAGATAGTCTGCAAGGCAGCAAGGATCAGCAGCCCCGCCCCAAGCACCGCGAAGCTCCAGAATAGGGTCGAGCGGAACTTCCGGATCTGGTCGTCGATAATGTCGCGGGACTGCGCCACCTGGAAGCGCCAGCGAACCTCCGAACCGGGCAGAATCGCGTCCCGCTCTGCGATCCGCAGCGGCTCGGTAACTCCGAACTCGTTGCTATCGTAGGTGTGAACCTCATTATCGCTGTGCTGAGTGGAAACCCGCAATCGTCGATCCCACAGCGAACGTGACGGGAAGGTCTCCGCTTTGTCCCCGCTGATCTGGAAATAGACACCGGAATATGGCTCGATGAAGCGCTGGTCGGCAGGAGCGCGGTTGAAGCGCACCTCTCCATCGGGGCCAATCTCGGAGGCCGCGATCATGGAGTTGAGGACGAACACGATCTGTTCGTCGAAGTTCGACACGATGGTCCGGGTCAGCACGCGGTCGAGCGCATAGGCGCCGAGCAGGAGCAGAACGCCAATCCATATCGCCGCGACACCGATCATGCGCCGCGTCAGCGAACCCATGCTGCGACGGCCGCCCCTTGCCGCCGCGGTGCTCACCGCGGCGTCATCGCTCAAGCGCCTGGATCCTCGAGGCTGTAGCCAAGACCGCGGATCGTCGTGATCACGTCGGCGCCGAGCTTCTTGCGGATGCGGGTGACGAACACTTCGATAGTGTTGGAATCCCGATCAAAGTCCTGGTCGTAAATATGCTCGATCAGTTCGGTGCGGCTGACTACCTTGCCCTTGTGATGCATGAGGTAGGACAGGAGCTTATATTCCTGCGCTGTCAGCTTCACCGGCTCACCGGCCTTGGTGACCTTGCCCGATCGGGTGTCGAGGCGGATGTCGCCCGCGATCAATTCGGACGAGGCATTGCCTGAGGCACGGCGGATGAGCGCGCGCAGCCGGGCAATCAACTCTTCGGTCTGGAATGGCTTGGCGAGATAGTCGTCCGCGCCGGCATCCAGGCCGGCGACCTTGTCCGACCAGCTGTCGCGCGCGGTCAGCACGAGCACCGGCATCCGACGGCTTTCCTTCCGCCAGCGGTCCAACACCGTCAGTCCGTCCACCTCGGGCAAGCCAAGGTCCAGGATCACGGCGTCGTAGCTTTCGGTGGCGCCAAGATAGTGGCCGTCTTCGCCATCCGTCGCGAGGTCGACGGCATAACCGGCGCCCTCAAGCGTCGAACGCAACTGGCGTCCAAGATTGGGTTCGTCCTCGACGATCAATACGCGCATGTCAGTTTCGCTGCTCCTTTGGCGTCCACAACCCGTGGATAGACCATCGGTTGCGGTAAGGAAACGAAACTGAACGCAGCACTACCGGGCAGGATGACCCGCAGGCTTACTTCGCGCGGGCGAGAAGCTCCGTCATCTTCTTCTTGCCGAGGCCTGGCAGGCTGTTCGCGGCGGCGGTTGCCTGCGCCTTGTTGCTTGCCTTGCCGACCTGGATCAGGCCTACCATGCCCATGCCGGCGTGCGGCAGGCACTTGTAGCCGTAGACGCCTTCCTTGGCGAAGCGGACGGTCACTTCTTCGTTGAACTTGCCCTTGAAGGTCGAGCCGCCGGCCGGCGTCATGCCGGAGATCGTCTCGGCATTGTGACCCTTGTCCTTGGCGATGAACTTCACGCTGTCCCCAGGCGCAACCTTGATGAAGGCGGGCTCGAAAACCATCATCTTCCCGTCGCTGCCCTTGTTGAGCATCTGCACCTGATATTCCTTCGCCGCGCCTGGAGCAGCGGCGAGTGCAAGTCCGGTCAATGCGACGGCGGCACGAAACGCAAGGGTCATCAACATGGTCTCCTGTGAACCGCCTTAGATGCGGCCTTCCTTGAGAAATTCAGTGGCGTAATGCGCGCCACGTGCGGACATCGCCATATAGGTGAGCGACGGATTTTGGCACCCGCTCGATGCCATGCATGCCCCGTCCGTGATGAACAGGTTCGGAACGTCGTGGCTCTGGTTATACTTGTTCAG
>JBJMUK010000170.1:0-2900 GCA_045811225.1 Sphingomicrobium sp.
CTCGCGGCAGGTGGCTCGGTCGTGGTGGAGCGCACACCGCGCGTCACTGCGAACATTCGCGAACATTCGCGAGCATTCGAGCCTTGACTCTAGGGTAGGCGAATCCTATCTCCACCCTATCCCGTTTCACCGGTTTCCGGCGGCGCATTCGTGCGCGCGTCGGTTTTTCGTTTGAACGGGCTTTCTAGCGACGAGATGGGGCGGTTGGCGCCCCGTGGAGCTAAAGAAGGATAAAGAATGGCTCGAATCGCCGGGGTCAACATCCCCACCAACAAGCGCGTCGAAATCGCGCTGACCTACATCCACGGAATCGGCCGCACCACGGCCCGGAAGATCACGCAGCAGCTCGGCATCGCGCCCGAAAAGCGGGTTCAGGACCTGACCGACCAGGAAGTGCTGCACATCCGCGAGACCATCGACGGCGAGCATACGGTTGAGGGTGACCTCCGCCGCCAGACCGCGATGAACATCAAGCGGCTGATGGACCTCGCCTGCTACCGCGGTCTTCGCCACCGCAAGGGGCTCCCGGTCCGCGGCCAGCGCACGCACACCAATGCGCGCACTCGCAAGGGCAAGGCCAAGCCTATCGCCGGAAAGAAGAAGTAAGCTTCTCCTTCACTCGCAATTTCCGCCCGCGGCCAAGCCCAGGGCGAACGGATCGTAGGAATTAAGATATGGCACGCGAACCCCAGCGCCTTCGTCGGCGGGAGCGCAAGAACATCACCGCAGGCGTCGCTCACGTGAACGCCAGCTTCAACAACACCATGATCACCATCACTGACGCGCAGGGCAATGCCATTGCATGGTCGAGTGCGGGGATGATGGGCTTCAAGGGCAGCCGCAAGTCGACGCCTTATGCTGCGCAGGTCGCAGCGGAAGACGCCGGCAAGAAGGCCGCCGACCACGGCGTCCGCACCCTTGAGGTCGAAGTTAAGGGTCCGGGGTCGGGCCGTGAAAGCGCGCTTCGTGCGCTGCAGGCGGTCGGCTTCCAGATCACGTCCATCCGCGACGTGACGCCGATCCCGCACAACGGCGTTCGTCCGAGCAAGCGCCGCCGCGTCTAAGCTGCAAGCGGCGGTGGTCGCGGCCTTCACGAAGGTGCGCGGCAGGGTATGAATTTTATCGGCGAGGGACGCCTCGCCAAAGGGCAGGAAGACACATGGCCGTCAACGCGAAGAACTGGCAGGAACTCAAGAAGCCCAACAGCCTGGAGCGCAAGCCCGGCACCGACAGCCGCCGCAAGGCAGCGTTCGTGGCCGAGCCGCTGGAGCGCGGCTTCGGAATGACGCTCGGCAACTCGCTGCGCCGCGTGCTGCTCTCCTCGCTCCAGGGCGCTGCAGTCACCTCGATCAAGATCGAAGGCGTGCTGCATGAGTTCTCGAGCCTGACGGGCGTCCGTGAGGACGTCACCGACATTGTGCTCAACGTGAAGCAGATCGCGCTCAAGATGGAAGGCGAAGGCCCCAAGCGGCTGCAGCTTTCCGCGACCGGCCCTGCGGAAGTGACCGCGGGCATGATCGCCACCACCGGCGACATCGAAGTCACCAACCCGGATCTCGTGATCTGCCACCTGGACGACGGTGCGACGCTCAACATGGAGCTGACCGCCGACATCGGTAAGGGTTACGTCCCGGCATCGGCCAACCGTCCGGTCGACGCGCCGATCGGGCTGATCCCGATCGACGCTCTGTACAGCCCGGTCCGCCAGGTTGCCTACAAGGTCGAGAACACCCGCGTCGGGCAGGAATTGGACTTCGACAAGCTCACGCTGACGATCGAGACCGACGGCACCGTCACCCCGGAAGATGCGCTCGGCTATTCGGCGCGGATCCTTCAGGACCAGCTGCAGCTGTTCGTCCACTTCGACGACAGTCAGGTGCACAGCGCTCCGTCGGCAATGATCGGAACCGCGATCCCAGGCGGAATGCAGTCGGAAACCCCGACCGACACCAACCAGCTCAACCGGTACCTCCTCAAGAAGGTGGACGAGCTGGAACTGTCGGTCCGCAGCGCCAACTGCCTGAAGAACGACAACATCATCTACATCGGCGACCTGGTGCAAAAGACCGAAGCCGAGATGCTGCGCACGCCGAACTTCGGCCGCAAGTCCTTGAACGAGATCAAAGAAGTGCTCGCCAGCATGGGTCTCCGCCTCGGCATGGACATCCCCGGATGGCCGCCCGAGAACATCGAGGAAATGGCGAAGAAATTGGAACAAGAGATGCTGGGCTAGCCCCAACCATCTCGTTCAAAGGGCCGCCCTACGCGGTGGCCCTTTTCATATGTGCGGGCTCAGTGCTCGCCTGCACGCCATGCAGGCTGCGCCCTTTGCTGCTGAATGTTCGTAGACCGGGCGCAGCGCGCCTCTCCGGGGGACAGGCGTGACCGCGAGGCGAGGAAATGGCGAAGAAGCTGGGGCAGGAGATGCTGGGCTGCTGGCGCGCGGCTGGAGCTACGACGAGAGCTGGGACCGCGAGATTCCGCCCGGCTGGATCAAGGGGCCGGACTGGCGGCCGATGCAGCCGGGCGACGAATGATGCTGCGGTAGCAAAGGCTTTTTGTTCGCAGCACGGAGCAGCCGTAGCGCCCGAGCGTTGGGGGAGGAGGCCAGCACAGGCTGCAGGAGGCCCTTCCCATGAACCCCATCGTCATTGGCATCATCGTCGTCGCGCTGCTCGTCGTCGCCGCCGCTGGCATCACCATCATGCGCCGCCGCCAGCACGAGCGGCTGCAGCAGCATTTCGGGCCCGAATACGAGCATCAGGTCGAGGCGGCGGGCGGCGACCGCGCCAAGGCCGAGGCCGCGTTGCTGAAGCGCGAGAAAAGGGTCGAGAAGTTCGACATCCGCCCGCTCCCGCCGGAGCAGCGGACGCGGTTCATCGACCAGTGGCAGGAAGTGC
>JBJMUK010000171.1:0-2521 GCA_045811225.1 Sphingomicrobium sp.
AGGCGCGCGTCGAAGCGATAAAGGAGCAACTGCTCGACAACAAATCGGTCGGAATCTGGCTCGATACCCTGTGGCAGAAGGGGCGCGAGGCAATCATCCGCGCCGCGCGAAACCCGGACGCAGTCTTGGCCGGCAAGCTCGGCGACGTGCTGAAATCGATGGGCGGGACGCTCGAAAAGGACGCGCGCATCCGCGCTGCAATCAACCAGTTCGCGCGCCGCGCGGTGGTCGGCATGGCAGCAAGCTATGGCGGGTCGATCGTCAAGCTGGTGTCGGAGACGATCCGCAGCTGGGATGCCCGAACCGTCACCGCACGGCTGGAATCGGCGGTCGGCCGGGACCTTCAGTACATCCGGATCAACGGCACACTGGTGGGTGGGCTCGTCGGACTCATCCTCCACGTGCTCGATACTTTATGAGCGACCCACTGCTCGATGCCCTGGCGGAGAGTGCCCGGAACCGCGGCCTCAAGCTTGTCCGCTCGCGTGTCCGAACGCCAGGCAAGGGCGATTTCGGGAAAGTCGGACTGGCGGACTCGCGCGGCAAGCCCGTGTTCGGTTTCGATGGCGACAGGCTCGCCGCCAGCCCCGATCAGGCGGAAGACTATTTGCGCAATCTCAATGCTTCCGATTGGGGCGCGTCACTCGATCTGCCGGTCGCTCCGCGCAAGCAGCGTAAGACAACGGCGACCAACAAAGGGCCCCCTGCGCCACCGCCTCCTCCCCCGCCAGCGGTCCGCACTGCACGTCCGGGCGATGTCGAAGCACTCGTGCCCTTGATGGCGCTGCTCGGGCATAAGGCGACGGAGGAAGGTATTCGCAAGAGGTTGTCCGCCCTTGCTAAGGCCGGGGACGCACAGCTGGTCGCCACGATCGGGGATCGTGTGGTCGGCCTGTGCGGAGTGCAGGTGTCGACGATGATCCAACGCGAGCGGCCGGTGGGCCGGATCACTTTCTTGGCCGTCGCAGAAGATGTTCGCGGCCAGTCACTCGGTCGAATGCTGGTCGAGGCGGCTGAAGCGCACTTCCGTAAGGCCGGCTGTGGGCTCATTGAGGTCACCAGCCGCGACGAACACGTGAAGGCGCACGCCTTTTATCGGCATTTGGGCTACGAGCGCACCAGCATGCGCTTCGCGAAGGAATTCTAACCGGCGCTGCGGCGTTCGATCGTTGCGCCCACCGCGGAAAGCTTTTCTTCCAGCCGCTCGTAACCGCGATCGAGGTGATAGACGCGAAGGACCTCGGTCTCGCCTTCAGCGGCTAATCCCGCAAGCACGAGGCTCATCGATGCGCGCAGATCGGTTGCCATCACTGCCGCGCCCGTCAGGCCGTCAGCTCCGTGAACCAGCGCCGAGCGGCCACGCACCTCGATGTTCGCGCCCATGCGGCGAAGCTCAGGGACGTGCATGTAGCGATTCTCGAAGATGGTTTCTTCGAGGAAGCTCTCTCCCTCCGCAACCGCAAGCATGGCCATAAACTGCGCTTGCATGTCAGTGGGGAAGCCCGGGAATGGTGCGGTGGTGAGCGCCAGGGGTCGAAGCTTGCCGTCCGCGCTGACCCGAATCCCTTTGTCGTGGAATTCGACGATCAGGCCGGCTTGGCTCAGCGCATGCAGGATCGCCCGCATGTCGTCCGGCCTGGCGCCGATCAGATCGAGCGAGCCACCCGTGATCCCGGCGGCGCAAGCATAGCTGCCTGCCTCAATCCGGTCAGGCATGACTTCGTACGTGCAGCCGTGGAGCCCTTCGACCCCGTCGATGATCAGGTGGCCCGATCCGATACCCTCGATCTTTGCGCCCATTGCCACCAGCAGGTTGCAGAGGTCGACAATCTCGGGCTCGCGAGCGGCGTTGAATAATTGGGTACGACCGCTTGCCAGGACGGCGGCCATGACGGCGTTTTCGGTCGCTCCGACCGAGACAACCGGAAAGCTGAAATCGCCGCCTGTGAGACGGCCCTTTGGCGCAACCGCCTTCACATAACCTGCGGCAAGCTCGATCTCCGCACCCATCGCCTCGAGCGCTTCGAGGTGGAGGCCGATGGGGCGATCGCCAATGGCGCAGCCACCCGGAAGGCTGACAGTACTTTCGCCGGCCCGTGCGAGCATCGGACCCAAGACGAGGATCGAGGCGCGCATCTTGCGAACCATGTCATAGGGCGCCACGGTCGATGCGATGTCGCTCGCCTTCAGCGTCATCCGCCGGCCGAACTCACCCTTCTTCACGCCTTCGACCATGGTCGAGACGCCAAGCTGGTTGAGCAAGTGGCCGAAGGTATCGACGTCGGCAAGCCGCGGGAGATTGCAGAGTGTCAGCGCTTCATCCGTAAGAAGCGCGCAAGGAAGAAGCGTCAGTGCGGCGTTCTTTGCGCCGCTGATCGGGATCCGGCCTTCAAGCCTCTTCCCGCCCTGTATCCAGATACTGTCCATTGCGGCGCTTTAGCGGTTCGCGCGAGTGCAGCAATAGCAGCTCAGGCCTTCTCCAACGTGCACTGAAGCGGGTGCTGGTTCTCGCGGGCGAAAT
>JBJMUK010000172.1:0-2758 GCA_045811225.1 Sphingomicrobium sp.
ATGGCTCGTCGAACATGGAGGGAAGCAGCGGAATGACGTTCCGCGCCTCTTCTACCGTCACATAATGTTCGTGATGCACCGTCCCAAGATGCTTGGCCACGGCCTTGGCATGCTCGGCTTCGTTGAACCCGCATTCCTTGAACCCGATCGAATAGGTTCGAACCGGCTGGCTCGAATATTTCTGGTAGAGCGCCACCACCGTCGAGCTATCGATTCCGCCGGACAGGAATGCACCGACCGGAACATCGGCGAATGACTGCCCTTTGATGGCGACGGCGAGAACCTGCTCGAGCATTTCAAGCGCTTCGCCTTCGTCAACGATAGGATCGGCCATTCCCCGGCGGACCACGTCGCGATAGTTCCAATAGCGATGAAGCTGCAGTGGCCCTGTCCGGCCCTCCTCGGGCGGATTTGAAAGGGGTTCTGCAAGACCGGCCTCGGAAAGGGTCAGGATCGTCCCGGGCGGCAGCTTGAAGATGCTTTGATAGATGGACCGTGGAGCCGGAATATAGGTTCGCGCGGCAAAGGCCTTCAGCGCGACCCGGTCGATCGTCCGGTCGAATTTCGGGTGGCAGCGCAGCGCCTTCAACTCCGACCCAAAAATCAGGTCGCGGCCCGCCCAGCCATAATAAAGCGGCTTCTCACCGAAGCGGTCGCGGATCAGATGGAGCAGCCGGTCCCTTCGATCCCATACCGCCAGGGCGAACATGCCAGCCGCCTTGGCGATCGCGGCCTCAACGCCCCAGGCGACAAAGGCTTGAAGCAGGATCTCCGTGTCCGAATGTCCCCGCCAGCCCCGCTCCGGAACTTGCCCGATCTTCTCCAGCTCGGCGCGGATTTCGCTATGATTGTAGATCTCGCCGTTGAAACAGGTCACGAAGCGCCCGTCGGCCGAGTGCATCGGCTGATTTCCCTCGGGCGACAGGTCGAGGATCGACAGGCGTCGATGGGCCAGGCCGATACCGGCATCATCGTCCGTCCAGATGCCCTGATCATCGGGGCCGCGATGCGCGATTGCTCCGGCCATGCGCGTCAGCAGCGCCGGATCGACGCCGTCAACGGTAAATAGCCCTGCAATGCCGCACATCGCTCTTGTCTCGCCCTGGGTTGGCCCCAACGCAAGCCGCTAAATCCCCATTTGGTTCCCGAATAGCTCGCGTTGCTGCGACCCGTTGCGTTCGCGATTGCCGCCATCCAAAGAGAAAGCTCCCATCCGGCAAGGGGTCAGGCTGTGGCAGTCAGTTACGTAAATCCGCACAACTATATGCCGCTTAAACGGACATCGGATGGGCTGCGCGACGTTAGCGGCTCCACCTTTCCGATTGTCGATGAAGTTCCGCGCTTCTGCGAGGTCGAAAATTATACCAGCAGCTTCGGTCGCCAGTGGAACAAGTTCCAAACGACCCAGATCGACCGGGAGGGCATTAGGGGCGACCCGAGCAGGCTTCGCTTCTTTGCCGAGACCGCATGGCGGCCTGAAGAGCTGAAAGGGCTCGATGTCCTGGAAGTCGGCTCGGGTGCCGGCCGCTTCAGCCGGGTGGTGCTGGAAGCGACCGGCGCCAACCTGTTCAGCATCGACTTTTCAACCGCGGTCGAGGCCAACTGGCGCAACAATCGCGCGATCGCGCCGGACCGGTTCCACCTGTCGCAAGCCAGCATCTACGACATGCCCTTCCCGGATGACTGCTTCGACAAAAGCTTTTGCCTTGGCGTCCTCCAGCACACGCCGGACTTCGAGGCATCGGTGCGCGCGTTGGTCCGCAAGACCAAGCCCGGCGGAGAGATCGTGGTGGACTTCTACGCGATCCGAGGTTTCTGGACGAAGCTCAACGCCAAATATCTGTTGCGGCCCTTCACCCGGCAGATGAGCCAGGAGCGGCTGCTCGCGCTCATCGATCGAAACGCTGACCGCCTGATCACCATGTCTCGCGTCCTTCAACGAAGCGGGCTGGGCGTCCTTCGCCGGTTCCTGCCGGTGGTCGACATTTTTAACGCTTTGCCGCCCGGCTTGTCGGATGAGCAGCTGCGCGAATGGGTGGTGCTCGACACCTTCGACATGTTCTCGCCCGCGTATGACAATCCGCAGCGGGTCGAGGCCGTGGCCGCCATGTTCGAACGGGCGGGCGCCACGATCAAATTCGCAGGCTATGTCGACGTTGGGACGGGCAAGGCAGCGGTGGTCCGTGCCATCAAGAATTAGGCCTCGATCGGGGTCTCCGCCGGACCGATTGTGCGAATGATCTTTGCCGGATTACCGGCGACGACGGTCCGGGCGGGAACATCTTTCCGGACCAGGCTGCCCGCACCCACGATGCTGTGCTCCCCAATCGTGACCCCCGGCAGGATGATGGCACCCGCGCCGATCCACGCTCCGTCGCCGACGTGGATCGGGGCATCGACATGGGCGTGATCCTTGAAGTCGGCCATCGACCGGGACTCGAGGCCGGCATCAAGCAACATGCATCGAGCGGAGAGCACCACGTCGTCACCGATGGTGATGCCGACGCGGCCCAGCAGGAAGACATCGTGGTTGATTGCGCAATTCCTGCCGATCCTGACGTTCCTCGGGTTGGCAACCGTAAAATTCCCGAAAACGATGGCGCGATGGCCGAACACCAGCCAACCCTTTGCCTGCAGCAGGATCCACTTCAGCCGTCCCATCGTTTGAATTTTCCTATCTCGCCCCTAGCGCGGACCACCAAAAACGGCTGATACCCTGGCGCTATGCGTTGCAAGCTAACCGCCCCCCGATGCCATC
>JBJMUK010000173.1:0-3025 GCA_045811225.1 Sphingomicrobium sp.
GCAAGTGGGGCTTCAATGGCCTGATGGTGAGCGACTGGAACGCGATTCCCGAGCTGAAGAATCATGGACTCGCCGACACTGATCGAGACGCCAGCGCCGTTGCGCTTCGCTCAGGCGTCGACATGGACATGGCGGGCAAGGCGTACACCACACAACTGAAGGCTGCGCTCGCAAAGGACCCCGCCCTTCGCCGCTCGCTGGACGATTCCGTCCGCAATGTGCTCCGGACAAAGTCGCGGCTCGGCCTCTTCGAAAACCCATACCGCAACCTCAGTGCGGCCCGCGAGAAGGCAGCCATCCTGACGCGAGCCAATCGCGCCGCGGCCTATAATGCGGCGGTGCGTTCGATGGTCCTGCTAAAGAACGACGGCGGTGTCCTGCCTCTTCCTGCAACGGCCAAGCATATTGCTATCATAGGCGCACTTGGTGGAGACACCTTGTCGCAGCTTGGATCGTGGCGAGCCCAGGGCAAAGCGGAAGACGTGAAGTCGATCTACTCGGCTTTCGCAGCCGATATGCCGCCGGGAAGCTCCGTCGCGTTCGAACCGGGGTCTGCGCCAGGAGGCGAGCCCTACACCGATATCGCCGGTGCCAGCATCGTGGCCAAGGCCGCCGATTTCGTCATCCTGGTGCTGGGTGAGAACTACGACCTTTCCGGCGAAGCGCGGTCGCGCTCCGACCTTGGCCTACCGGGACCGCAGCAGGCCTTCGCAGAAGCGATCATCGCGCTTGGCAAGCCAACGGCCGTGGTCCTGATGAACGGCCGGCCGCTGGCGATCGATCGCCTCGCACAGAAAGCGCCGGCGATCCTTGAAACCTGGTTCCTGGGCGTCGAGGCAGGTCCGGCAATTGCGGATGTTCTCCGCGGGAAGGTTTCACCGGGGGGCAAGTTGCCGATGAGCTTTCCACGGACTGCGAGCGCCTTGCCCAACTACTACAATCACTATCCCAGCGGTCGGCCAGCGGATCCGGACCTCACCAAGGACAGCGCCCGCTATCACGATCTGCCAATCACGCCCCTGTTCCCGTTCGGCCACGGCCTCTCCTACAGCCAGTTCGATTATGGCGACTTCCGCCTTAGCCGCGCGAAGGTGGGGATCAGCGGCACGATCAAGGCAAGCGTCGTCGTACGCAACACGGGGGCGGTGCTCGCAGACGAGGTCGTTCAACTTTATGTCCGTGACCCCGTGGCCAAGATCGCCCGGCCGGTGCAGGAGCTTCGCGGCTTCCGCCGAGTGGCGCTCGCGCCCGGACAGGCGAAGCGCGTCACCTTCACACTGCGTCCGCAGCAGCTTGCCTTCTGGGACGACGGTCGCTGGCGGATCGAGGCTGGCGATATCGACGTAATGGTCGGCAGCTCGTCCGCTGACATCCGGGCCCGTGGGCGGTTCAGCATCACTGGCGCGGGTTTCGGAACGGTTCCGGCCGCAGCCATAGAGACGCAAAGCAGTGAGGAGCTTCTGTGATCAAGCGTCTGCTGCCGCTCCTTCTGCTCACGGTCACTGGCGCGACCGGTCCCGCCGGGCTGGTCAATGGCGACGTTAGACCGGCGGTCGAGCTTTCCGGACCGTGGCACTGGTCGGTCGATCCGTACCGCGACGGGTTGGCAGGATTTCACGGCGAGGAGCCAGGGCGCGGGCATCAGCGCTACGCTGACGTCGACCCTGAAACGGAAGCCACAAAGAACCCGCGGGTCCTGTTCGAACAGGACATGCTCCAGTCCCCAGTCGTGACCCTGCCCGGGTCATGGATCGGGCACGACCAGAGCATGCGCTATTACGACGGGCTGGTGTGGTATCGTCGCGCGTTCAATGCTCGGCCGAAGCCCGGCAAGCGCTATTTCCTGCGCTTTGGTGCGGCCGACTACCGCGCCGACGTCTATGTAAACGGCAAGAAGGCCGGTGAGCATGAGGGCGGCTTCACGCCCTTCGCGCTCGAAGTCACCGATCTGCTGCGCGCGGGCAGCAACCAGGTGACCGTGGGCGTCGACTCCCAGCGGTCGTGGGATGCCGTCCCGCCCAGTGTCACGGACTGGGAGAATTACGGCGGGATCACGCGTCCGGTGCGGTTGGTCGAAACGCCCGCGAACTACATCGATGACGCATGGGTCCGGCTGACCAGGGATGGGCGGCTCCGCGCAACGGTCACAGTGCGTGGCGCGACCGCACAGCAGAACGTGCGCGTGAGGATCGCGTCGCTCGGCCTGACCATGTCCGGGCGTACAGGTGAGGACGGCACCTGGACGGGCGAGGTCCCTGCCCCACGAGGATTAAGGCGCTGGTCGCCGGAATCGCCGACACTTTATCCCGTTACGGTGGAAGCCGGGGAAGACCGGTTTGACGATCGCATCGGCTTCCGCACGCTTGAAGTTCGCGGCAACGATATGCTGCTCAATGGAAAGCCAATCTTCCTGCGTGGCATCTGCCTGCATGAGGAGGAGCTTGGGGTGAGCCCGGTCCGTGCGATAACGCCCGCGGCTGGACGTGCCTTGCTGTCGGAAGTGAAGAATGGGCTCCACGGCAACTTCGTTCGCCTGGCCCACTACCCGCACAGCGAAGTCATGACGCGGCTCGCGGACGAAATGGGGCTGATCGTCTGGAGCGAAATCCCGGTCTATTGGCGGGTCAACTTCGGACGACCGGAGACTTTGGCCCTCGCCAAAAACATGCAGCGCGAGAATATTCTGCGCGACCGCAACCGTGCCTCCATCGCCTTCTGGAGCGTCGGCAATGAAACGCCGATCAGTCCCGAACGCACCGCCTTTCTGACCGCGCTCGTCGCGGAGGCCCGCGCCCTGGATGACACACGTCTGATGACCGCGGCATTGCTGAACCGGCGGGAGCAGAAGGACGGCCATGCCGAGATGGTCATCGACGATCCACTGATTCCGGCGCTCGATGTGATGGCCGTCAACACTTACAACGGCTGGTACAGCGACGACGCTCTTTCGACCCTTCCGACCATGACGTGGCGCACTGACGCAGTGAAGCCGCTCATTTTCTCGGAATTTGGTGCGGATGCGAAG
>JBJMUK010000174.1:0-4187 GCA_045811225.1 Sphingomicrobium sp.
GACGAGGAACATCTGTTTCAGATCGCCCAACGGATCGTCAACAAGGTCGGTCGCCGCGTTGATCAGACCACGCCGCTGGCCGACGCCCGCCTCCAGGACGGCAGCCGCGTCAACGTCATCGTCCCGCCGCTGTCGCTTCGCGGCACCGCCATCTCGATCCGTAAGTTCTCCGAAAAGCCGATCACGCTCGACATGATGACGGGCTTCGGGTCGATGTCGGAGAAAATGGCGACGGTGCTCAAGATCGCCGGCGCGAGCCGGATGAACGTCGTCATCTCGGGCGGCACCGGCTCGGGCAAGACGACCATGCTCAACGCTTTGTCGAAGATGATCGACCCCGGCGAGCGCGTGATCACGATCGAAGACGCGGCCGAACTCCGTCTTCAGCAGCCGCACTGGCTACCTCTCGAAACCCGGCCTCCGAACCTGGAGGGCCAAGGCGCGATCACTATCCGTGATCTCGTCATCAACGCGCTGCGTATGCGCCCCGACCGCATCATCCTCGGCGAAATCCGTGGTCAGGAGTGTTTCGACCTGCTGGCCGCCATGAACACTGGCCACGACGGATCGATGGCAACGCTCCACTCCAACTCTCCGCGCGAATGCCTCGCTCGTATGGAGAACATGGTGATGATGGGCGACATCAAGATCCCGAAGGAAGCAATCAGCCGCCAGATCGCCGACTCGGTCGACCTCATCGTTCAGGTGAAGCGTCTCCGCGACGGTTCACGCCGTACCACCAACATCACCGAGGTAATCGGGATGGAAGGCGAGGTCATCGTCACGCAGGAACTCTTCAAGTTCGAGTATCTGGACGAGTCCGCGGACGGCAAGATCCTTGGCGAATATCGTTCCATGGGCTTGCGTCCCTACAGCCTTGAAAAAGCCAAGCAGTTCGGCTTCGACCAGCCGTATCTGGAAGCCTGCCTCTAGGCCGTCGGAGCCCTTCTGGCGCCGTAGACGACCAGCTTCACTTTCTGCCCCGGCACTAGCTGCGAGCCGGCGTTCAGGCCGTTCAGCGACAGGAAGCGATCGAGCTGGAAGTCTCGATAAGCCATTCGGCTTGCGAGTGACTGGACGGTGTCCCCGGCGCGCACGGTGATAACCTGGATCACCTTGGGCCGAATCGCCGCAGCTTCCGCCGGGGTGATCCGCCGCAGCGAATTGATCATCGACAGGAACGGACCGATCCCCGCGCCGCCCTGCGTCAGCATGACGAAATGGTACACCGTGTTCGCGTTCCACTGATAGGCAACAACGCTGACGTCCGTGATGCCGGACGACGTCTGCACGCGGGTTGTCGTGACGGCAGCCGGGATGCCGTTGATTGTCGTGCGCTCCGGCGGCGGCACGGGAATCTGGCCGCGGCGTTCGGTGAGCCCCTGAATGACGGCATTGATGTAAGACCCAAGGTCACCGTTGTAACGTCCGCCGCTGAATTGTGCCTGCCCGGCCGAGCCGGAGATGGTGACGTCGGTCGTGCTGTTCTGCATCATGTAGCCGACGGGAACAGCGAATTGGATGCGCAGGTCGGGGTGGGTGAAGGAGCGACCTTCGATCACCCCCTGTGCGGGGTCGTCGTCGACGTAGATGCCATTGAGCTGCGCAAGGAACTGGTCGCGGTTGCGTATGCCCGTCCCCAAACGCCCGGTCGCCCGCGCTTCGGCAAGGGAGCGTTGAACACGATTCTCGCTGAGCGGGTGCGTGCTCGCCCACTCGGGCGTCTTGCGGTTGGTGCGGCCCTGAACCCGGGACTGCAGCGCTGCCGAACGCGTGAGCGCGGCAAGGATCCCCGGGCCCCCTGCGGGGTCGTAGCCGGCCGCCATGATGTAGCGAAGGTCCGCCGTGTCCGCGTCATATTCCTGCTCACGCGAGAAGCTGAGGGTCCGCAATTGCGCGCCCTGCGACAGCATGTTGCCGATCGCACTGCTGCCCATCACGCCGCCGATGACTGCTCCCAGTACGCCGAGCACCGAGTTGCGGCTCGCAACGGACTTGCGCTGTCGAGCATGATTGCGGGCGATGTGTCCCGTTTCGTGGGCCAATGCGAATGCCAGCTGGGACTCATCGTCCATCAGCCCCATCAGTTGCCGCGTGATGTAGACATAGCCGCCAGGCACAGCGAACGCGTTTTCAACCGCCGAATTCAGCGTCGTGAATCGGAGAGTCTGGCCGGCGTTCGCAATCCCGGAGTAGGCGCTCACACGCTTGCCGACAGAATCGACATAGGCTGCCCGCGAACCTGTTTCTGCGCCGCCCAGCTCCGCGACGATCTGAGCGTGATCGCGCTGGGCTTCAGCCACTTCGCGCGGATCCAGGTAGCGCACGGCTTGTGCAGAAGCGGTGATCGGAGCCATTGCGGTCGTTGCGGCCGCAAGCAGCAGGATGGCTTTACGCATTGAGTCTCTCCAGGTCCTTGGACCGAATCTAATTCGGCACTTTGAACGGGAGATGAGTGAGAATGGTTCCGAAACGAACCTGGTCAGCCGATGGCCAGGAACTTCGCCCGGCGCTGTGCCAGCAACTCGTCAGGACCAAGCGCCGCGCATCCGCCAAGCTCCTCCACTAGTGCCGACTTCAGCGACGCGATCGCAGCACCTGGGTCTCTGTGCGCACCGCCTAAAGGTTCCGTCACGACGCGGTCGACAACACCAAGCGACTGCAAGTCTGCGGCGGTGATGCGCATCGCTTCGGCAGCTTCGCCAGCCTTGTCCGCCGTCCGCCACAGGATCGACGCGCATCCCTCGGGCGAGATGACCGAATAGACGGCATGTTCGAACATCAGGACGCGATTTGCCGCGGCGATGGCGATAGCTCCACCGGAGCCGCCTTCCCCAACGACGGCCGCGATCATCGGCACCTTGAGGGCGAGACATTGCTCGGTTGAGCGAGCGATCGCTTCGGCCTGGCCGCGCTCTTCGGCCTGCACGCCAGGAAACGCGCCTGACGTATCGACAAGGCTCACGACCGGAATCTGGAAGCGGTCCGCCAATTGCATCAGTCGGATCGCTTTGCGGTAACCTTCCGGTTTCGCCATTCCGAAATTGTGGCGCAGACGCGATGCGGTATCGTCACCCTTCTCATGCCCGATCAACATGACCCGGCGGCCATCAATCCGCGCCAGCCCGCCGATGATTGCCTGATCGTCCGCGAAGGCACGGTCGCCGGCCAACGGCAGAAAGTGGTCGGTCAGCCCTTCGACATAGTCCTTGAAGTGCGGGCGCTCCGGATGCCGGGCTACCTGAGCCTTTTGCCATGGAGAAAGGCGCGAATAGGTATCACGCAGCAGCTTCGAGGATTTGGCCTCCAGCCGCGCGATTTCGGTATCGATGTCGATAGCGCCATTGCTCGCGGTTTCCCGCAATTCGCGCACGCGCGTCTCAAGCTCGGCGATCGGCTTTTCGAAGTCGAGATACGTCAGCATTGGCGCGGCGGGTAGGACGGGCGGCGCAAGGCGTCAACGGCTGCGCGTTGCGAGCGGGTGCCGGGCGTTGACCAGTTCGACCAGCCGGGCACTGTCGACATGGGTGTAGATCTGGGTCGTTGCGATGTCCGCATGTCCCAGCAACGACTGGAGCACGCGGAGGTCCGCTCCGCCTGAAAGCAGGTGGGTTGCGAAGGCATGCCGCAGGACGTGCGGGCTGACCCGTTCAGGCGTTATCCCGGCGTCGGCAGCAAGCGTCCTGACGATCTGGAACAGCCGAACCCGGCTGAGATGGGCCTTGCCGCTCGGGAACAGCCAGACGCTGGTCCTGGGCACCAGTTCCATCCAGGCAAGCACGGCCTGCTCCGCGCGTTGCGAAATGGGGGCCAGCCGCTCCTTGCTCCCCTTGCCGCGAAGGATGAGGAAGGGTTGCCCCTGCCGGACTGCTGCGCGCGGCAGGCTGACCAGCTCCGTCGCACGGAGCCCGGAACCGTACAGCAATTCCAGCAGGGCGAGATTGCGGACTTTGTCCGGACTGCCGCTGGATGCGCGGTCCTCGGCCGCCTCGAACATCCGCTGCATCTCTGGCTCGTCGAGAATGCGCGGCAGCGGCCGTTCAAGGCGCGGCCTCGGCAACGCAGCGGAGGGATCGTCGGTGCGCAGATTGTCATCGACCAGGAAGCCGTAGAACCGCCGAAGCGCTGCGGAGCGACGCGCCACCGTCGACGCCGCAAGTTCGGACCATTTTTCTGCCAGCCCCGAT